>JAIFKQ010000155.1 GCA_020049515.1 Paludibacter sp.
TCTGCGGGTTGCGACAGTGTGGCGACCTTAAATTTAACGGTGAAAAATCCAACTACTTCCAGCACAATTGCCAAAGTTTGTTCCACTGATTTGCCATACCTTTGGAACGGAAATACTTACAACGCAACTGGAAATTACACCGCAAATTTCATAAATTCTGCTGGTTGCGACAGTATTGCGACCTTAAATTTAACGGTAATTGTACAGAAAACTTCGACCACGAATATTGTAACTTGTCCATTCACTTTGCCTTACTTATGGAATAATAATTCATACACATCGTCTGGCGTTTATACCGCTTTATTCCCCAATTCCAGTGGTTGCGATAGCATTGCGACTTTAAATATGACCGTAACAACTCCACTCACCTCCACCACCGTCGATTATGTTTGTCCTGCAGCTTTGCCTTATTATTGGAATAAAAATTTATACCACCAATCGGGTATTTATTCTGCCAATTTTATTACCGATTCAGGATGTGACAGTATTGCAACGTTGAATTTATCAGTTATTTCTGCCTCAAAATCCGTAACAAACGATGCCGTAAGTGCTTCAAAATTACCTTATGTCTGGAACAAAATGGACTATACAGAATCGGGAACTTACACCTCACCCATCAATTTTATTAACGCTTTGGGTTGCGATAGTATAGCCACTTTAATACTTAAAGTGAATTTGTCAAGTAGCGCCAACACCGATGTGACAATTTGCCCATCTGAATTGCCTTATGTCTGGAATGGGACTGGCTATTTTACAGCTGGTACTTATACCAAAATTCTTACCAATGTATTTGGTGATGATGTAAAAGTTACATTGAAATTATCTGTTGCTACAACTTATAATATCACACAGGCTGTAAGTATTTTTACGGGTCAATCTTATGTTATTAACGGACATAAATACTATCAGTCAGGTGAATATACCGATGTTTTAAAAACTCAAGATGGATGTGATAGTACGGTTGTTACTATACTTTCAGTCAATCAAATACCCAATACAATTACTCCAAATGGAGATGGAAAGAATGATGTTTTTATGAGAAATTACCCTGTAAAAATTTACAATCGCAATGGTATAATGCTTTTTGATGGTATTGATGGCTGGGATGGTTCTTTTAATGGAAAACTAGTAGCTAGAGATACCTATTTTTACGTTTTGTTCTTTGTTTCGGCCGATATCGAGCGGTCGGCAGAAGGATATTTAATGGTAATTCCTTAAAATTGTAATGTATGAAAAAGCTTTACATATATATAGCCATCTTTATTCTTGGTCAACAGTTGTTTGCACAATCAAATGTCCGTGTGAGCAATTTTTGGAAAAATCCTCAATTCCTCAATCCTGCAACGGTTTACGATAAATATGTGGCAGTGTTTAGTATGTCGGCTCGCAAGCAATGGCTAGGATTCCCAGGTGCACCCATCACGTTTTTCGCTTCAGGTACTACTTATATCGACAACTTGCACGCCCAACTTGGGTTCATCGTGATGCAGGATAAAATTGGTTACACTTCTACTTCCAATATTAGCATTTCTTATGCTTACGCAATGTCTTTTGAGGAAAGCTGGCAGTTGCATCTAGGACTCAGGGGCAATTATCAAATTGTTGGGTATGACCCATCAAAGATAAATGTAGAAACAGAGGACGATATTGAAATATATCAAAAATTAATGTCTGATGATGCTTTCAATGCTGGAGTAGGGGCAGAGTTGACCAATATATCAATGAGAATTGGTGTTGCAAGTCAGAATATCTTCGCCCTTTTCGGTGCGAACCGTCCTCTTCAAGTCAATACCAACTTTTTGTATGGAAGGTATCGACAGCTATCTAGAAATTTAATTAGTTTTGGATTTGGAGTGTGTGGCATTCAATATGCCAAAATCTATCAAATGGAATTTAATAGTACTGCTTACTTTAAATTCAAAAATAACAATGGGCTCACTGAAAAACCTGATTTATTTGATGTCGGATTATTCTACCGCACCCGTAGCGAAATTGGTTTCGTACTTGGATATGAAATTGCCAATAATCTACACTTGTCTTATAGTTACGATTATCATTTGGGTGATATCCGCCGAAGCTCCATCGGCACAAACGAGATAATGATTACCTACAATCTCAACAAAAAGTCGGTATGCCGAAATTGTTGGTATTAATTCTGTCTCACTTTCGTTCTATCTCATAAATGCATCTACCTTAGTATTCTATCTCTTCCTATTTCACTGATTACAATCAATCATTTTTTATAACATTTTCAATAAGTATCTAACAACATTTATTTATAGAGTGTATATTTATATAATAATATATAAATATATCGACTTGGATTGGCGTTTTATTAAAATAATGTTGTTTATTTGTACTTTATTTTATATGTAGGTTTAAAGTTATTTTGTAGATGAAAAAATGTAACATTTACTTTCTCTTTTTTACTGTTATAAATGAGGTGAGTACTTAATCTAATGTTGATTTGTCAAACCCAACTTTATTTTCATTGTGTCTGCTTTATTGGTTAATGTGATAATTTTAAAGTTGCTTTTTGATTTGAGGAATAATTCTTAAATGTTGGTGAGAACCCACTGACTGGAAAACTCTCCAGAATATTTCCGAAGAACATATAATTGTAAGTTTAAGAAATTATATTTTGAATATGTATAATTTCATCATGCTACTAAATTCGGTATGTTTTTTTAATCTGTGTAACTAATTGCAAATTAAGTTGGTCGTATTTTTTTTCTTAAACTAAACCAGTAAGAGTTGATTTTCAATAACCATTATCATTATGACCCAACAAGAACAAAATCAGTTTGTTATGATGAAGGCTGTATATCACTGTCTTACAATCAATGTCCTGTTAATTTGTAATAACGATTCACTTATGAAAGGTTACAATAAATTGAAATCGCAAATCAAAGAAATTGATGTTCACCTACAGGCGCAACTAGTTTGTTCAAAAGTTATTTTGGCGACAAGAGCTATTGAGAGGCAGTATATACTCGATAAAGTATTTATCATTTTGGATGGAATCGGCGCGTATGGAATTTCTATTGATGATAATTACTTAAAAATGGCTTCGAAAGTTAAACTGGCGAATCTTATAAAGTTGGGAGACGAAGACTTCTTGTTAAAGATTAGAGCAATTTATGAAGTTGCATACCCTATTGCCAGCAATTTAGAAATTTGGGGTGTTGATATTAAAGATATTGAATTATTGGAAAATATGCCATTGAACTATATTGCTAAAACCAAAAAAAATAATAAATCGAAAGCGAAAAAAAAACAAGCTTCCATAATTCTTAAAAAATCATTTTACGATACAAACTGCCTACTCAAATCCTCCATCAATCCTTTGATGTATTCCTTAAAAAGGTCAAATCCATTATTTTATCAACAGTATCTAATTTCCCGTAAAATTATCAATGTGTCTGCGAATACTAATGTTCAAGCAAGTTCCATTGAATAAGCAAATGCATTAGACTATAATCAGCAACAAGTTTAAGCATAAAAAATCTCCACCAGTTATTAGCTAGTGGAGATTTTTTTTGTAATGAATAATATACAAAATTAAGTCTGTGATTTTGTGCGATAAAATTATTTTGGTCAATATTTTAAAATTACACAGGAAATATGATACGTTAATTCGAAATTTTACAGTATTATATTGCAAAAGTAGAAAGGTAACAAGCTGTGTTAAATCCCTGTTTTTCTGCGCAATACTTCTATTTGTTTATCCCATAATAGTATTAAATCTGGTTTCTCCAGAGGTTCAGAAAAATCTGTAATAATCAACGTTAAGTCACCTGTAATTTCTACCAATCCAATTTTTAATTCAAAATAGTAGTCGGTGTCAATGTCTTCTTCCCATTGAAACCGAATGTGTGAGTTTGTTTTCGTTTCAATTAAAAAGGCAGTTTGTTCATATTGTTCCCATGAAAAAGTATATTCATTCTCATTCACAGTTACACCATCGGCAAACCATTCTGCAAGACCAAGAGGTGTACCTATTGAATTCCAAAGTACATTTATTGAAGCTGATTTTAGTTGATATTCAATTGGAAATTCAATTTTTTTCATATAAAAAATAGTTGATAAACAGAAAAATGTAATTTTTAGTCTAATTTTAATTTTTTGTGTGCAATGTAGTTATTATATTTTGAAAACGACCATAATTACCTTGACAATTAATATTTTATAAAGTTTTTTTATTCTAAAATACCTAGGGATTAAAAAAGGTTTTAATCTTAAGCCTATTAGTTATTTTTAGTTGGTATAAAAATTATCCTTGTAAACTGTTTTTTTCAAAACACAAAGGAAGTAATTGTTTAACACTCTCTATTAAATAAATATATTCTGTGCCGTAAAGTAGAATTCTTATTTTTTTATCAAACCGAATTTCTGTTTCTATCAGTACCTGCCGGCATGACCCACAAGGAGTTATAGGTTCTAATAAAAATTCATTATTGGTAAAAGCGGCAATTGCCAATGTTTTAGGGGCGGAGTTTGGATATTTTGCATTTGCATAAAACATGGCTACTCTTTCGGCACAAAGTCCAGACGGATAAGCAGAATTTTCTTGATTATTTCCAGTTACAATTTCTCCATTTTCTAAGGCTATGGCTGCACCCACTTGAAATTTTGAGTAAGGTGCATAAGCTTTGTGAACTTCGTCTTTTGCATTGTTTATTAATTTTTTATCTTCTAAGCCTAGTTCATCAAATTGATAAATTGTGATATTTATTTCAATTGTTTTTTTTTCCATGTTTTTATCTTTTTAGCGGCAAATATAAAAATGTAATATTTCAATTCAATTTTAACGAGCTCTTGTTTCAATACAAAAATATAAAATTATCTAATCAAAACGTTGATTTCGGCTAAATAGTTTTAAATTTGTACCAAATTAAAATTACGATTAGAAACATGAAAGTCAATATAAAGAAATTAATACTCCCTAGTTTGTTGTTTGTTAGCTTTTTAGCCACATCTCAGAACCTCAGCAAAGCATATCTTCTATATATTGACCAGTATTATAAATTGGCACAAATACAACAAAAACTACACCGAATACCACCAAGTATTATTCTGGCACAAGGTTTATTAGAGTCTGGTGCAGGGCAAGGAGTTTTGGCTAAAACTGCCAATAACCATTTTGGTATAAAATGTTCCGACTGGAAAGGTGAAAAAACCTACTATGATGATGATGAAAAAGGAGAGTGTTTTAGAAAGTACAACAAGGTAATTGATTCTTATGAAGACCATTCCGCCTTTCTAATTACTAGAAGTCGTTATTCATTTTTGTTCGATTTAAAACCTACAGATTATGAAGGTTGGGCATTTGGTTTAAAGAAAGCTGGTTACGCCACAGATCCTACCTATGCTTATAAATTAATTACAATTATTGAGAACTATGATTTGCATAAGTATGATCTGGCTCAAAAAGATGATAATTATTCTAATAATGAAATTTCTATTGATAAAAGCACCGAGAAAAGTGTTACTAATAACCCCATAGGCTCAATAGTTGCATTTGTTAATCACGAAGTTAAAAAAGTAAACGGCGTTAAATTTGTTACTTCTTTATCGGGAGATTCTTATCTTTCTATTGCTGATGAATTTAATATTTCTGAGAAGCGGTTGCGCAAATATAACGATGTTAGTGCTTCAAATCGATTGACAATTGGGAAACGTGTTTTTATTGGAGCCAAAAAAGATAAAGCACCCAAAGAAAACCCTACACATGTTATAAAAGTTGGGGAATCTATGTTTAGTATTTCACAAGATTACGGCATTAAAGTAGTGAGATTGTATGTACTAAATAATATGCCTTTTGAAAATGGAGCCCAATACGGTAAGATATTAGTTTTGAGATAATAATTAGTCTTTAATCAATCAAGTACTTAACTGTTAAATCAATCTTTTTATGCGGAAAAAAAATACCGAATTATTGCGTGATGTTATCAAACAGGTGCTTAAAGAGCAGCATTTGGATAAATCATTGTACGAAAAACGATTGATTGATGCATGGCCATTGGTGTTGGGGAATAACATAGTACAATATACTTCCGATTTACATATCAAAAATAGAGTGCTTTATGTTGCGTTAACATCCTCCGTCCTCAGGCATGATTTGTTTTTGTCGCGAAATGAAATTAAAAATTCTTTAAACAAACATGTGGGCGAAGATGTAATTGCCGAAATAATTTTTCGTTAATCTTTTTTTTTTGACAGTGCTTAATTTTGATTTTTTTTCAATCCAATGATAGAAAATATCTATTTGAAGTGAGCTATTGTTAAGAGCTGTTTTTTTGATTACACTATTTATGCAATTCATTAAGTGAAAGATTACTGGAAATTAGGATGTAATCAATCGCTAAGATCTTTACTTTTCATTTTGCGGATTTTAAGAAATGGTATAAATCTTTTAATACGAATTTTTATTTTGGTTCTACCACCTTTCGTGTAGGTTATGGATATTTTTGCCTGTATTAAGCCACTTCAAATGAAAAAAGGATTACTAACGTGATGGTCTTTAAAAGTTCGTTTAAACCATACCAACACAATTGAGTGTAAAGCACCTTTTAATAATAAGTTAAGTGAAAAACTGCCACATTCCTTCGTAAAAGTGTGGCTGTTTTTTTTTCTAGTACACTCTGAAAGGTGTTTTTGTCTAAAATTCAATGTGACCAATTTTCAATGAGATATTTATTTTGAACAACATTTCTTTGTGTCCCACCGTTACTCTTGTCCAAAAATATACTTTGAATTATTGGAGTAGATTCATTCTATTAATTAAAAAACTCAGCCTACAACGAATGTTGCAAGCTGAGTTGTAATATTTATTGAAAGGTGTTTTTTATTGCTTTTTCAACACAAAAGCACTTCTTGCTGGTATGTAGAGTTTAAGCCATTCTTTTCCCAAAGAATCTAAAGTGCCTGGGCTAGTAAAATGAACAATATTTTCGTCGATTAAATCAAAACCACCAAACAATGATTTGTCTGAGTTAAGAATAACTTTATAACTACCGTGGTCTGCCAAAATACCATAATCGGTAAACGATTGTGCACCGTTAAAATTGAACACGAATATTAGGTCTGCTCGCTGATATGCCAGCACTTTATCATCCTCTTTTTCCCAAAGTTGCTGAATCTTAGTTTTACTGAAATTTGGAATTGAGTTAATCAGTTCAATCATTGCATGATCAAATTCACCCAAAGCATGATACACATTTTTTTCATTATCAACAAGTTCCCATTGTCTGCGTGCATATTTGTGTGACCATCCATTGCCTTCGCGCGGAAAATCTATCCATTCAGGATGCCCAAATTCGTTGCCCATAAAATTCAAATAACCACCATTGATAGTTGTAGCTGTTATCAAACGAATCAATTTGTGCATGGCCACACCTCTATCTACGGTCAACGTATTATCACCGCGCTGCATGTGCCAATACATTTCTGCATCAATAAGTCTAAAAATTATCGTTTTATCACCTACTAACGCCTGATCGTGGCTTTCTGCATAGCTAATTGTTTTTTCATCCGCACGTCTATTAGTTAATTCCCAGTAAATGCGAGATACATTCCAATCTTCGTCCTTAACCTCCTTAATCATTTTAATCCAAAAATCTGGAATCCCCATTGCCATACGATAGTCGAATCCAATGCCACCTTCGTGCACTTTAGTTGCCAATCCGGGCATTCCACTCACCTCTTCGGCTACTGTGATAGCATTTGGATTTACTTCGTGTATTAGCTTATTGGCCAAAGTCAAATAACAAATGGCATCACCGTCTTGATTCATATTATAATATGATTCATAGCCATTAAAATCCTCGCCCAATCCGTGGCTGCGATACAACATAGAAGTTACACCATCAAACCGATAGCCATCAAAGTGATACTCGTCTAACCAAAATTTGCAGTTTGAAAGCAAAAAATGTAACACAGAGGGCGATGCATAATCAAAACAGAGTGAATCCCAAGCTGGATGTTCTCTGCGTGATCCGCCATGAAAATATTGGTAAGGTGTTCCATCAAACCTACCTAATCCTTCTATTTCATTTCTAACAGCATGAGAATGAACAACATCCATTATAACCGAAATTCCCATACCATGAGCATCATCTATCAAGTACTTTAGCTCCTCGGGTGTACCAAAACGCGAAGAGGCTGCAAAAAAGCTAGATACATGATACCCAAAAGAACCATAATAAGGGTGCTCCTGTATAGCCATAATTTGTATGCAATTATATCCTCCTTTGTGAATTCGTGGAAGAATTTGCGTTCTAAATTCGTTATAAGTTGATACTTTTTCTTCATTGCTCGACATACCAATGTGGCATTCGTAAATAAGAATTGGATCTGTTTTGGGCTTGAAATTTGTATTTTTAAATACATAAGGTTGAAATGGACTCCACACTTGTGCACTAAAAATCTTTGTATAATCATCTTGAACAACCCTTGTGGCCCAAGCTGGTATGCGCTCTCCATTACCACCTTCCCACTCAATAAGCAATTTGTAGAGCTGCGAGTGTGCCACTGCGTAATCTGGAAGCTTTATTTCCCAAATACCGTTTTGCGTTTTTTTTAATTGATAATCACTGCGGCGTTGCCAATTGTTAAAATCTCCAATCAAAAATATAGAAGTAGCATTTGGTGCCCACTCTCTAAAAACCCAACCATCCGACAGGCGATGTAACCCAAAATACAAGTAACCAGATGCAAAGTTCGATAAAGTTTGACCTTCGCCAACCAATTTTTTTTCGACACTTTCGAAGTATTCGTAACGTCCATTAATTGCATCGGCAAAAGGTGTTAGCCACGGATCGGATTTAATAATAGCAAGATTATTCATAAGCTCATTTTTTTTCTTAAGATTGCTAGAAGGTGAATTGTGAAAAATAAATCATAACTAGGTATTAATATGGTGTTCAATAATTGTAAAATTGAAACTACACTGATATTTTGACAATTATTTTTTTATGGTTTCCCACTGCTATTCCAGGTTGATGCCCATCCTCTGGAAAAAAAACGATGAATTCATAAGGTTTCACCGTTATAAAATTTGATGCTTTATCTGCAAAAAAGGCAATGTCTTTTTCTTCGTTATACTCACTAGTCGGCTGTTTCAATTTAGCCCTTGCTATCCAACCCATGGTTTCGCTTGCACCTATTGGTACTTGAATGTCAATGAAACGATTATGTGTTTCCACCCTCGCTTCTTCTTTCGTTTTTCCAATTAAATCAGCAACAATAACAACTAAATTGGAACCTTCTAATTCAATTTTTCCAAAGGGTAATGACTCCAAATCCGCAGTGGTTAAAAAATCGAAAGCTTTTTTAAAAAGAGGGTGAATGGATTGATACTTAGCTCCATTATTTATGATGTCTAAAATCATTATTAAGGGTTTTGGTTATTAATTGTTTCGTCAACTGTATAGTTTAAAAATTGATTGAATGGATGAGCTAATTTTAATATTTCAGCAGTTTTTTGAACAAAATCATCTGCTTTTAATAATGTCTCATCTATTTTATACTCCACCAAATAGTGTTTTAGTTTTAGTAATTCAGCCTCAGGGAAATCTTTTGGAAAACCTTTTGGTACGTTTATAAGTTTGTTTTCTTCTAAAAATGAATTGAAATACTGTTTAAAATTGGGCTGAAAACGAATGGTATTTAGCTCTTCTATATTGTCATATACACTTTGACGCAATGATTTTAAAAGGTTCGGATCTGGACACCAAACCCCAACGCCCAAAAAGCAACCAGCAGGATCTAAATGTAAATAATATCCACCACGTTTACTTTTTCTGCCACCTGCCGAAGCAATATATACTCCAAAATGTGTTTTGTAGGGTGTTTTATCCAGTGAAAACCGAGTGTCACGATATATTCGAAAAATACAATCTTTTGCTTCTAATTGATTTATTTCTGAGTCAAATTTTGATATTTCTAGTATCAAATTTGTACTTAATTGTTCAAATTCATTACGGGTTCTTTCATACCATATTTTGTTCTCGGCAAACCATTCGCGGTTATTGTTTTCCTTAAGTTTGCTCAGAAATTTGATTATATTTTCAATTTGCATATACTTTTATTTTTCGACTGACAAATATAGCTCAAAATTTAGACAAAAAACAATTTTAGGCTATATTTTTTTTATCATAATCAATTTTAGTAGAAAAATGATTACTTTTGTGGGGGAAATTGTCAACACTAAAAGTCTTAAATTCGGCTTTAGCAGCTTGATACTTAGACCTTTTGTTGTTGTAAGAATAAAGTTAAGTAAAAATGAAAAACCGTATTAATCAATTATTGGATGAAGTGAGCCAGATGGTGGCCTCCAATCAAGACGAATTGGAATCACTTCGAATAAAATACCTTAGTAAAAAAGGTGAAATCTCTACTCTTTTTAATGATTTCAGAAATGTGGCCAATGAAGAGAAACGTGAAGTAGGCCAGTTGTTAAACGAGTTAAAAAATGCAGCTCAAGATAAAATCAATGATTTAAAAGATCTTTTTGGAAATTCTTCCGAGTCAGAAAAGATGGATTTAACGCGAAGTGCCGATCCTGTTAAATTGGGAACGCGTCATCCGTTATCTTTAGTGAAGCACGAAATTATTGATATTTTCTCACGCATAGGTTTTACCATTGCCGAAGGTCCTGAAATAGAAGATGATTGGCATGTGTTTGGGGCGTTAAATTTTGCGCCCGAACATCCAGCACGCGATATGCAGGATACTTTTTTTATTGAGCAAAATCCTGATATATTACTCCGTACACACACTTCGTCTGTTCAATCTCATATTATGGCTCAACAAAAGCCACCTATCCGCAAGTTGTTTCCTGGAAGAGTGTATCGTAATGAGGCCATATCTTATCGCGCACATTGTTTTTTTCATCAAGTAGAAGGTTTATATATTGATAAAGATGTGTCTTTTGCCGATTTAAAACAAGCTTTGATGTATTTTGCCAAAGAAATGTTTGGGGGTGATACCGAAATTCGTTTGCGTCCGTCTTATTTTCCATTTACCGAGCCTAGTGCCGAGATGGATATTTCGTGTAACTTATGCGGCGGAAAAGGTTGTCAGTTTTGCAAACATACTGGTTGGGTTGAAATTTTGGGATGTGGCATGGTAGATCCTAACGTGTTGGAAAACTGTGGAATAGACTCTAAGGTTTATTCGGGTTATGCTTTTGGAATGGGAGTGGAGCGTATAACTAATCTTAAATATCAGGTGAAAGATTTGCGTATGTTTTCAGAAAATGATGTCCGTTTTCTTGAACAATTTGAGTCGGCACATTAAAAATAGGATGAAAATTATTTTTTAACGGTTACGATATAACACTTGCATGCTTGTTTTTAGTTTTCTTAAAAAGACAGCATGTAAAATCTACAAATGAGGGGGTTGAAATTCTTAAAATGAATTTCAACCCCTTTGCTATTTTGTATTGTGGCTCATGTGTTTCTGCCTATTCATAAATAAAATTGCCTTTTGTTGAAATTCCCTAATTTCAGTGCTGTGTTTTACTTAATCAATTTGATTTACTTTCCATTATTAACTTCTATTGTTGCTTTATAGAAAACTACATTTGGATGAAAAAAGCAAAATGTAGGCCGTTTTTCATTTTTTAGTAAGGGTTTGCACTACCTATTTTCTTTGTTTTTATATGGTGGCTACTCATTTTTTTTTAGGGTTTGCGCTATTCAAATCTAACCATTTAATCTATAATTTTACCAGAGAATTAGAACCTGATTAGTGAGAAATGTAATATGCAGTATATTTTACAATTAGATTGCTTTTAGTAAAATTCCTACTTAAAGAATAAGTAAGCTTAGTATTTAAGAAGAACTCTAGATTTGATTATTTTAGTGACCTAAAAAGTATTGTAACACCAAAAACAAAAAAAAATGGAAGCATCTAAAAGACATTTATTTCAGCAGCCTGTAGGGGATAGAAGCTATGAGTTTGATATTGAAATGTATAATCATCAGCAAACGAAATTTTTTATCATATTTAATCATTTGCTAACATTTAGAAACGATGAAAATTTCAACTTTCAAATGATTGATTTTATTGAAGAGATGGACGATTATAGTCGAACCTATTTTCAGTTAGAAGAAAGTATGATGTCAAAAACGGATTATACTAATTTGGCTTTTCACAAGTTTCAGCACCAGCTTTTTTTATCAAAAATTGATGAGTTAAGAATAGCACAGGCATATAAAAATTCTATGCATATTGAAAAAATGATTTTTTTTATGAGAAAGTGGTTTTGTACTCATATCTATGTTCTTGATAACAACTATCTTGAACTGGTGAAAAAAAATATAATTGAAAAGAATACTAAAAGCTGTATCTATTTTAAAGATTATTTTTTTATAAGAGTTGTTTGATTATAAACTGAAAATTGTGCTTCACAAAAAATTATTTATATTTCAAAATAGCTTTTTGCTTTATTTTCCATGCAATTAGCTCAAAAAAACCCGATATTAAATACTGGTTTTTTTTGAGCTAATTTTGCATTATATAGTTAGGAAAATGCTAATATCAGTATTTGAGCCATAATAACTCGTAGAAACATCGTTAGTGGATAAACGGTAGAATAGGCTACTGCAGGTGCATCATTTCCCGCAACAGAGTTGGAATATGCCAATGCAGGAGGGTCGGTAGAGCTACCAGCCAAAAGCCCCATTAAGGTGAAATAGTTCATTTTCAAAAATTTACGACCCACAAATCCCACAATTAAAAGTGGAAGGGTAGTAATTATAAACCCGCAAGCAATCCAAAGTAAACCATCTGCCGAAACAACTGTTTCAACAAATTTGCCACCCGATGCAATACCTACACTTGCAAGGAATAATGAAATACCAATTTCACGCAACATTAAATTTGCGCTTTGAGTGGTGTAGGTTACAAGTTTGATTTTATAACCAAATCGGGCTATAAGTATGGCCACAATAAGTGGTCCGCCCGCCAAACCTAACTTAACAGGCATTGGCATGCTTGGAAAATAGAATGGAATGCTCCCAAACAAAATTCCAAAGAAAATACCTATAAAAATAGTAATTAAATGTGGTTCATTAAGTCTTTTCAATGTGTTTCCAAGCATTTTTTCCACACGCTCTATAGCCACTAATTCGCCTACAACCATTACTTTATCTCCCACTTGTAATACAAGTCTGGGAGTGCCAAGTAGATCAATTCCAGCACGATTGACACGGGTGATATTAACGCCCAGTGTACTTCTCAATCTTAAAGAACCTATAGATTTTCCATTTATTTTACTATGTGTTATAATAATTCTACGGGAAACTAATTGCTTTTCAGATGCTTTCCAATCCAAAGTGGCAGGATCACCAATAAATGCTGAAACCGCCTCAACGTCACCCATTGCAGTTACAACCAACAAAATATCGTCTTTTAACAGTATTGTGTCGCCTAGTGGAATCATGAATTTGTTGTCACGCATTAATCGAGAGACAATGAAATTTCTAGCAATTAATTGCTTAACATCGTGAAGTTTGCGTCCTTCTACAGCTTTGTTTTGTATGCGAAGTGTAATAATTTCTGGTTTTACAAGTCCAGCATCTTCTATTGCATTCAAATTTTCAGTTTCTTTGTCAAAACTGATTTTGAAAATAAACCGAATGAAGATTAATGACGATATAATTCCCACTACACCAAGGGGATAAGCTACTGCATACCCTAAAGCTATTTGAGGAATTTCTGAAATTTGTCCAGCATCATGTAGCTGACGCAAGGCTTCCTGAGCAGCTCCAAGCCCAGGTGTATTTGTAACAGCGCCCGAAAGTACTCCCACCATCATAGGCATCGAAACTCGGCCAGCTAATATATAATAAAGCCCAATAGTTACTCCAACGCCCAAAAGAACAACCGATGCTGCCATTAAATTTTGCTGCATTCCACCTTTTTTAAATGAGGAGAAAAAACCTGGACCAACCTGTAATCCGATAGTAAATACAAAAAGTATTAATCCAAACTCCCTAATAAAATGTAGAACTTCTGGATTGATTGAAAATCCAAAATGACCTACAAATAGTCCAACAAATAATACAAAAGTAACACCTAAAGAAATTCCAAATATCTTAATTTTGCCAAGTAGGACTCCAATGGAAATCACAAATGCATACAAAAGAACGATATGAGCCACACTCTCATCAGTAAGTAAAGAAACTAGCCACTCCATTTTTTTTTATAATTGATTGATTTATAATAAGTAATAATTTTTTTTAACGATTTGTTTTTATACTTCAAAATTACTGATTTTGTATGAAAAAACAATAAAAATTGATGTATTTTTTGAATTATCCTTATTGTTACTTTAAGCCAAATATGTTTTCACATATATCCTTATTTATTCGTTTGAAATTTTGATTGGTATAATAAATTAGAATCATGTTCAATTATGCAATTCTATTCTTTTTAAACAGATTATTATACATACAACCATGCTGATTCTTGCCGTTTTTCTCAGATTTATATACTGTTTCTATAATAAAAATGCGCAATCAAGCTCAAAAAATTGAACTCAATTGCGCAGAAATGAATTTGATATTATTAAGGGGTTTTTCGATTTTTTCCCTTCTTTTGTCAACCTAAAATTAAGCTGCTCCGTGACAATTTTTGTATTTCTTACCACTTCCGCACGGACATTGGTCATTGCGTCCAGGCACTTTATCTACGTGTATTGGTTGGGCCTTTTGAGGTTCGCGGGTGTCTTGCTTTGTAGGATCACTACTCGCGTTAGAGCTGCCACTTCCTATTTCGGCTTTTTGAGTTTTGAACTTGCTAAAATCTTGATGTTGAGTGATTTTTGCTTCTCGAACTTGTTCTGGTTCACGCATTGGTATTTGACCACGCATTAGCACAGCCAACACTTTACGGTTGATGCTGTCAATCATTTCCTTAAACAAACCGAATGATTCCAGTTTGTAAATTAACAGCGGATCTTTTTGCTCGTAGCTTGCATTCTGCACCGAATTACGCAATTCGTCTAGTTGACGTAAATGCTCTTTCCACTCATCATCAATGATATAGAGCAAGGTTTGTTTCTCAAATGCTTTAACCACCTCGCGAGCCTCGTTTTTGTAAGCAGTTTCCAAATGTGTTGTTACATTAAACATTCGTTTTCCGTCGGTAACTGGAATTAAAATGTTTTCGTATTGCTGACCTTGTTTTTCGTACACTTGTTTGATAACTGGATATGCAATCGATGCCAATTTATCCATTTTACGTTTGAAAGTCTCTAAGGCGTTGTCTGCTAGTTTATTGCATAGGTCGTTTGTTTTTGTAGTATTAAATTCGTTTTCGCTGAATGGGGCATTCATTGCAAATGTTTTGAGCAATGACTCTTCCAATTCGTAAAAATCACCGTTGTTTTTAGCTGCCTCTACCATGCTGTCCGACGAATCGTAAATCATGTTGGTGATGTCCACACCAATACGTTCGCCCATTAAGGCATG
>JAIFKQ010000185.1 GCA_020049515.1 Paludibacter sp.
AGCAGAATTGTTCAAAAAACACAAACTGAATTATATATAAAATGCATTATTACAGTTAGTTAGAAAGTGCGGTCTAAGCGCCTATACCAGTTATTAGTTATTAATTATTAATTATTAATTATTAATTACTATAAATCTCTATCTTGTAAGCATAAATTTAAAGCTGACTCCAAAATTGGAAGAAGAAACGGGATAGGAAGAAGAAATAAGCGGTGTGCTCATTTGTCTGTCGTAGAACAACTGGATATTCACTTTTGAGCTAAACACATAATCCGCAATAACTTTGAGCGTAAATAATTTATTTCCACTGGATGCTTGGGTTATTTTTTCTTCTACTTTACGCAACAATGTTTTAATGTTTTTGTACGATAAATCGGCACTTAATTTTAAATCATTTTTGATTGAAGTTTGCTTATCATTTTTCAATCTAAGTATTACGTCAAAGTCTTTCAACACATAGCCCATCCCCACCACAAACTCGTCGGTAGCGGCTTCAATTAATTGTGTACTAGACAGATTCAGAGCTAAATTGCGTTGTTTGCGATATTCAGCTTTTGCCGTCATACTATTATTTAAGGCAGCATTCACACCAATAAGCGGGCTAAATTGTTCGGTAAGCGACACATTAGAAATATCATAAGGCGATGATGGGATTGGGTTATTGGTCTGCACATCACGCACATAGCCCAAAGCACTGTTATCGCCATCCATTCCTACCCAAGTAGAATACGATGTATAAGACCCAATGCTATAACGGCAAGTGTAAGCATGCGTTATGCTGACAGATTTGAAGCGTTCTTTAATCCAAGCAATGCGCGACAATCCATCATAACTCACCCTCCAGTTAGGCAGCATACTTAACAGCCCAAGAAATGGATTTGTATCCATAGAGTTTACATCTGCGCCTGTATAAGCCGCTAAAAATGAAGGAATAAGTACATCGGCTGAATTTGAATTGATGCCCGACTTATTAATTATTTCGCTGTTAGTCATATTATTATTTGACATAAATCCATTGGTCGGAATTTTTGAATTATCAAATGATCTTTCTAATCGGTTTGCAATAATGCTTCGGTTTTCTAAAAACGTATCGAAAAGTTCTGATTTATAGTTATCTGTTGCAGTTCCAATTGGTTTAAATGCAGTGGACAACGCCATTAATGTAATGTTATAACTACCTGTAAATGTGCTTGGCATACCATCAAACATGTATTGAATAGTAGTGTTAGATGCAGTATAGCGTTTTGCGCTCAAATCAATTTTTAAACCTGATATGGGCTCTAAACTTACTTTAATATCCAAATCGGAAGTAAATGCAGTAGTGGCTGGGTTTACAATCGTGCTATCGTTTGAAAACCAACCATTATCGATGGCTTTTTGAATGGTATTATCGTCAGTAAAACCAAATGCATAAGCATATCCAGGGGCATCTAATCCATTGCTACTTTGCTGTCCCAAAAATCCAGCTTCTGGCAAAAACCCAGGTAAAACCATGCTATTAGACTCGCGATAAGTGATAGAAACCCTGCGAACCAACATCAAGGTACGCGCTACAAAATCGACTGATGTTTTAGCTGCTGATTGGATATTTGGATCCAGACTAACAATTGTTAGCAAAATACTATCAGCATCTACATTGGGTGTAATTTCCAGCGCTGTAGCATTCTTTGATTTATACAATAGAGTAACAGGTTTACCCGTTTTATCTACAGCACTAAAAGTGAATTTTTCACTTCCTAATCTGTGATTTATTGCGAGCGGTTTGTTTTTCTCCAAATTTACAGTCTGATTGTATGTTTTGGAGACAAACTTGGGTTTATTGGCGTTAGATTGTGACGAAAAACGCTTGTTCACCTCTTTCAAGTATTTTGATTTGTTATAAAACGTTTCAAAATTTAACTGCCCATCTGCTTGCCACGCGCCCATGGAAGTAGCTATATTTCCCAAATTTGCTCCCCCTTTTATTTGCGCCATACGATTCCAGTTATAGGAAGAATTGTAAGATGCATTGGCAGTGGTCCAATCGAATAATGGTATCTTATTGATAGGTAAATTCCATGAAGCGGAAAATACTTGCTGATACGTGTAAGGCGTTCCCAATTTTCGAATACTAGTTAACACAGTATCTTTCCATTTTTCATAATACTCTTTTCCAATTTCAGGGGTAAAATAAGATTCGGTAATATTCGAATTCATGGCCGTTTGAAAACTGAATTTCATGGCACGTGTTAAATCGTACTTGATATCGAACTGACGATTCCACATAAAATCTTTACTAAAAGTTAAGTCCAACGCCTCACCCGAAGATACAGCATTGAAATCTCTGAGTTTAACCTGCGAGTACTGCCTATTCATGTTGGTATTGTAACTCAATGATGCAGGCAAATAATTTAGATTAAAATCTTTGATAATTTTAAAAATTGGTTTTTCTAAAGATTTCACTTTTTTGAAAGGCTCCCACGGCTGAGAATTGAATGAAAAATTATAATCTATCGCCCCACGTTGAGTTTTAGTTAGGTTTTGTTCTACCTCAGCACTGTGTTGGTTGGCCTCCGTGTAGGCATAAGTAAATGCCACATTGGCAGGGTCGTAAAACTGCGGTTTTTTACTTTTGATATTTACTTTAGCCCCGGAAATATTAAAACTTCGGCTCGAATTAACGGTTTGCGAAACCATTTTCAACGTATCTCGGTCCAGTTGATTATCTAAATTATCTACAGCATCAGACAGTAAGACATCTTGATCTAAAGGATTGTATTTGGGTGAAATAGTTTCGTTGGTATAAGAAAAATAGGCTGGAATTTGCAATTTGGCTTGTTCTGGCAAAAACCGTCCTAACTCCAAAGCTGTTGAAAAATTCATTTGATACAAATCGTCCAATCTTCTATTCATCACGTTGCTTTCCAGACTTCCATAACCTGCCGTTTCTGTTCTACCCGAAAAATTAACCGTTCCCAAATCGGATAAACCTACTGCCATATTTCCCATGGCTGCCCACCCACCCGATTCGTCAAATTCGGACATTCGCAACTCATTCACCCATATTTCGCCCGATTTCACTTCATTGCTACCATTGCGAATACCTATCATAATATTCTGAATATCAGATATAGAAGGATTACCTACGATGGAAATTTTATTGGTAGGCACATTGGGATCATATACCGTATAAGGAATCAAATTGGAAACATTTCCCGATCCGCTTTGCTTAGCTTTATTTCGCTTCAGTTTAGCGTTTGTCAAACTTTCAAAAGAAAAATCGAACATATTTTCGGGATACCAAACTGTTTCTCTATCAGATATTCTATCGCCAAAATAAGTTCCCGCTGGGGTTAATTTGAGAGGAATTTCATATTCGTAATAATTATTCACCATATCCGAACCCAACCGAACAAAACAGGTTAATTCGTAATCATTCAATTTATTAGAGGCCACATCGTCAAGCATTCTTTCGGAATGGACAAACATTTGCAATCGTTTGTATTGTCTCATGTCAAATGCGGTATTTTTATAAACACCACGTGCATCGCCTGGTGCTAAGTTAGTTACACGCATAACCATGGATTGCTCATTTTGCTGTAACAATTGCGGTTGTCCTGGGTCGGTTTCACGCGTAATGCCTGGAGGCAGAATATAATTTACAGGAGTTTTATCGGCATTCTCCTCAATATTAACCGCTTGTACATCCAATTTTCCATTTGAAATTGGCACCACAGTATTTGCATGTAGCGGTTTATTAAAACCACGCCATTCGCCACGTACTAAATCGAGCGTGGCAAAACGCAAGTGTTTTTCGTTTTCAAATCCAGTAAGAAACATACGGATAAATCTGATGGATTTAAAATTACGAATACTACCTACTTTATCGGTATATTCGCGAATTGGAATTTTAAATTGATACCAACTCACATTATCGGTTTGACCATTTTTTAGAATAACGGTAGAAGTAATTTTATCTGTAATAAAATTGGTGCCCACGATGGTGTCATTGGGTCTAATGCTCACTTTGTATTGAAAATACTTTTCATATTCATTGAGTGTATTGTCCGAATTAATGTCTTCCATATCGGGCAAAGAGGTGGCCGTAGTGCCATAAGTTTCGTTAATATTGGTCGCTTCTGGTGAGTTTCCTTCTGTACCGTTAAAGTATTTATACCTTTCGAGAATTGTTTTTTGCGTGTCATCGTAATCCGAACCGCGATAGAAATGATAATTATCGCCCGCTGGGTCATTTAAAGGAGAAAAAGGATCATTCTGCATTCTCAATCGTGCCTCGGGAGTAATTTTAGAATTTATCGAATCCACATAATCTTTATAAGTCGGATATAAATACTCATTTTCATTCAGTAAACCATCCAATCCCACATCTTGGTTTTTTCGTGCTCCGGTGGCATTATCAAAAGCACTTACAGTCGATTGTGTTTTGGGCACACTTCCCCAAACGGTATTTTCAGTGATAGTTGTAGTTGTATTGGCTGGATTTGCCGGTAGTCCATGCTCAAAAGCTTTTTTACCATCTTTGAGAATATCCTCACTGACATCTCCCAAGTTAAAATACAAATCACCTCCTTTGTCAAGTTTTGTTTTATCATTCACAAAAGGATCCATCATCCAAAACTCAATATACTCAATATTAGATGTTTCAAAATCGGTAGCATCCAATTTGCGCATTATTCCTCCCCAGCGATCTTTGGGATTCAATAACGTTCCATCAACATTCATTTTTTCCACATCCAAATTATAAGGACCACGTTCTGTTGGATAAAAGGACAAATTCATTATGGTCATGCGCGAAGTTTGCGTAGCCAAAGTTTCCCTATTTGGAAATATTTCCTGTTCCAATACATTCCTAGTCAAATGATTGGATTGTGCATCTGGATTATTTCGCAAGTAATCGGGCGTTGTTCTTGTGTCGCCATTCAAAAGGGGATCTACATAATACCAAGCCATTAAAGCCCTGTTTTTGCCATATTCTATATCGTTGCTTTTTGTTGATTCCTCAAAAAGAGCAGGTGTACTAGCCAAATACCAATTTATTGGATAGTGAATATCGATGGTGGTTTTAGTCGATTCAAAATCATCAAGGTATGCCAATCCAGCTGAACTGACCACATTGGAATGACCCGGGATTAATTGAGCATATTCTGCATTTATAGCAAAAGTAGATGGCTTGGTGGCATTCACAAACGGAATTTTATCCAAGGCATTTGTCAACCATTGCGACTCGGTGCGCCACGAGGTATTCATCCCCCAAATAGTGTTAGAAATAGGCTCACTTCCAGTATTCACTTTAGTAGTTAATGGCATTTCGGATAAATGCATCATCGTTCCGCCCAGACTAAAATCCTTGTTAAATTTATACTCTAAATGTGTACCTGTCAACGTTTTGCGTTGCATACTAAACATGGATTGATTTTCTAGTTTTACATCTATTTTTGTACCCGATTCTACCAGCGATTGGTTAATAATAATTACACTTCCCATGGTATAATCTACCGTATAATCCACATTTTCTATTAAAGTGGCACCGCCGGCAGTAACTGAAACCGAACCCCGAGGAACATTCATGGCGTTCAGTCGAATTTCGGAGCCCGACGAAGCTTTGTATTCACCCACCAAACGAAATTTGTTTTTTTCGCTAAACTCCTGAGCTACAACTAAAGTTGAATCGTAAAGTTCTTGAAATACGTAATCACTAGCAAGTTTGGAGAGTGGCTTATCGACCTCGTAATGAGTGGGGTCAATGGCTTTTGCTAAATGTGACCCGAAGGGTTCAAGCACTGGAAAAATAATGCGACCAGAGGACGAAAAAGCCGTAAAACCTTCAACAAAATCAAATTTGCCATCCGGATTTTCTGCATTTTTTGTATCCAGTCTATCCAAATTCATTACCCTCAGTAATAATTTATTCTTAATATCACCTTCGGTAAGATATTGTATATCAGTTCCAATAGAATCATTACGATAAACGATATTCAATTTAAAATTTTCGGGTTGAATTTGCATCGCCCCCAAATTATAAACATTTTTCATCATCAAATCCCACAAAGCCAATTGAGGCGACTGCGCTGTTGCTTTCAGTAATTTCACCATCAAAGCATCTGGAGCTGTTACCGCATCGGTCGAAAACTCACCCACTTGATAAACTTCGCCCTTGTAGGTATATTCGTATGATACACCCAACACTTCATCGGGATTCAATGCGTTTCGCAAGGATACAATTCCCAAAGTGGAGTTCAACGTATATTCGGAAGGTTCGAGCCGACGCGCACTTTCAATTTTTTCGTAATCCTCGCCACCATTAATGCTCATTGCTAATGGATATTGATCCGACAAAATGGCATTAGTTTGCTGAATATCCCTTACTCCAACCAAGTCTGTAATTTCCGTATAAAGCGTATTGGCTTTATTCATGGGTTCGCTTTTGGTTGTAGTTTTAGTCCAGTGAATGTTATCAATCCGGTCAGCTTCACCCAAGTCCATGAACGCAATAATATTCCGTGCTTGTTCGTAATTTCCACGTTTGTTGGTTACCCATACTTCCACTCTATTAATATTTACCCCCGATGAAATATAGGGCAATTTGCTCATTGAACTTTCGTAATTATCACGAAAATAATGTCCTAAAAAGAAATGTCTATTGTCATCATAATTATCAATATTCACCTCATAATCTGTAGTTTGGGCGCCACCTTTGGAACTTACAGTTTGGGTTTGCGATTCTTGTTGGGATGCAATAGCGGTTACATTCAATCGTCCAAATTGTAGCTCAGTTTTAATACCAAACAGCGCTGTACTACCCGAAATAAGTGAACTGTTGAGCTGCATACTCACATTTCCAGCTTCAATACTTTTAATAATATCGTCTTCTTTTCCTTTATAAGCTAGCTTCACCATTTTTTGGTCAAAATCGAAGCTGGATTCAGTATTATAATTCAGTCCAAAATTCACTTTGTCGCCTACTTGACCAGTTACATTAAGTTGAATTTTTTCGTCAAAATCAAAGATATTTGATTTTCGCATCCGTTCTGTTAAGGCAGGATTATCAATAGAATTGGTTTTAAAACCAAACACTAATTCGGCCGAACCTTGTGTTTTAATTTGTACACCTCCTGGACCAAAAATTTTATCGGCAGCACCAATATTAAATTTCATGTCGGAAATAGAAAATTTATCTTCGTTATTTTTATCCGACTTCGCATTTTTCTCCTTCCAATAACTTTGGATGTCCTGTTTGGCCGAAAAATTCCGATACTCTTGCTCGGTCATCAAAAATGGTGTAGCTATTTCATTTTCACCCACAAAAGTACGCAACACATAATTACCTGATTTAGTGTCGTATTCCACCACCGATTTCACATTTTCAGGCTGTGGAGCATCCATTGGATATTCTGTACTGAGTTCTTCGTAGGTGTTTTGTGTGAATTTTTTTATTGGAAACCGTGAAGGTGTATTTTTTGTGGTATCGGTAGTACTAACTTTCGAAGTTGTAGTATCGTCCTGAACAACAGCACGCACACCTGCAGATACAAATTCGTATGCCGAACTAAGTATTACTGCACAAATTAAAAGTATAGGGAGTGTTTTTTTTGTAAAAATCATAAAACGGATAAATAATTTGATAATTCGGAAATTAGGTAATTAGGTAATACGGCAATTAAATAATGATAAGTTGTAAAAAAGCGAGAAAGATAATTACAACTGATAACATAACTATTAACTGACAACCGTCAACTATTAACTAAATTCACATCATTTTCAATGCCAATTTAATCAATTGTTCTACTTTGAGCGAAGGTTGTTCATTAAGAATTCGATCAACTGTTTTTAGAGAGGCAGCAGCATTGTATCCTAGCATAACCAAGGCAGAAATTGCTTCTTCTTTATGTTCGGACTGTGCGCTTGAAATAGTGCTTGCAAAGTCGGCACCACCTACACCTTTCACTATTTTATCTTTCAAATCGACAATAATTCGCTGAGCGGTTTTAATGCCAATGCCTTTTATAGCATTTAATGCCACCACATTACCCGAGGCAATCATTTCTTGAATTTCCAATGCGGTATAAGACGACATGATAACTCGTGCGGTATTTGCACCAATACCCGAAACAGATATTAGCAACAAAAACAATTGCCGTTCACTTTGTGTGAGAAAACCATACAAAACATGAGCATCTTCTCGAATGGATTCAAAGACAAACAATTTAGCAGATTTCTGTTCTCCTAAAATGGTAAAAGTAGGCAATGTTATGTGAATAAAATAACCTACTCCAGCTGTCTCCAAAACGACATTAGTAGGTGTAAGCTCGGTAATTTCTCCTTTTATATAGTCTATCATTTGTTAATCTTTCAGTCAATTATTAAAATCTTTTGATTTAACTCGCAAATATACAGATTATTTGTGAGTAGCACAAAAACTAGTTGAATAACGTTGGTTTTTTAATTACTGGTAGTAATAACGCTTTTATGCATTAAAAAGTACAAACCAAACGTTAAAAATAGTCGAAACATTTTACTCAAACAGGCCCATTTTCCGAATTGCTTAAACCTTGATTGCTTCGTAAGCTAAAATACAAATTTATAATGATACAAATAATCAGTTTTTGCACTATTAAAACGAATAGAAAATAGAATTAAACATTTACAAATCAATCATATATCCCAATAGAAAATGCGAGCATTAAAAAATATTGATAGTAAATATAACAATATATAAATATTGGAATTTAATATCAAAATAAATTTATATACTTTTGCGTATTCAAAATCTTATAAAAAACACAAGAAATTATAAATTTCACATTATGAAAAAACTCCTTCTTTTATCACTGTTCATACTTGCTTTGTTATCAAATACAGATGCACAACGCTACACAATTAACAAATACAAGTATGATTCACGTTTGTACTCGCCGCAATTTGGCGACACGTACAATCCTGCTTTGAGCGGTGTTTGTTCATTTTTAATTCCAGGTTTAGGACAAATGATAAGTGGTGAAGTGGGTCGTGGGCTCGGTTTTTTGGGTGGATATACAGGTTGTGGAGTAATTTATGTTGTAGGATTTGCTCAATTTTACAATTCGCTATTTGATTATGGAGGAGGATCATATAATTTCAATAGATCAGGAATTGGTACCATGTTGGTTGGTGCTGGAGGAATGTTGGCGGTAAGTATATGGTCAATTGTAGATGCGGTAAAGGTGGCAAAAGTGAACAATATGTACATTCAGGATGTAAGAAAAAATGCAGCAATTAGCCTACAATTTGCACCTTATATTGAACCAATTTCAATTAACGATCAAGTTCCAGTTCCAGTAGGATTATCAATGAGGGTAAATTTTTGATATTAATACGGTTATCATATTTATAAATAGCATACCTAAAAAAACGTACGTTAATATTACAATTTAAAAAGGTAAACTCGAGAATGAGTTTGCCTTTTTTTGTAACTCACAATTATTGCTCAAGTTAAATAATATATTTTCCAACAAAAAGAAACAAAAAGATTCTAATATCAAATATATACTTACTATTTATAGTCGAAACGGACATTTAAGTGACAAAAAAGAAATGCAACAAGGCAAATAAATGACACATTAAAACAATAAAAGGCAATAAATAATCAAATCGTAGAATTAAAACTATTCCTACTTACAATTTGTTATATTTGTAGATTTATTTGTACCTTTGCACTCGAAACAATTTTATAACTAAAAATCATATCGAAATGAAAGTAGAACAAGTATTAGACAATTTAAAAAGACGATTTCCAAACGAATCTGAGTATCATCAAGCCGTAGAAGAGGTGTTGCATTCCATAGAGGATGTTTACAATGCACATCCAGAATTTGAGAAACAAAACATTATTGAACGAATCTGCATTCCAGAGCGTATTTTCTCATTTCGTATTACATGGGTAGATGATAAAGGCAATGTGAATACCAACATGGCTTATCGGATTCAGCACAACAATGCCATTGGTCCTTACAAAGGTGGAATGCGTTTTCACTCATCAGTTTCGCCTTCAATTCTAAAGTTTTTGGCTTTTGAGCAGACATTCAAAAATGCATTAACTACACTTCCAATGGGTGGTGCCAAAGGAGGTTCAGACTTCAATCCCAAAGGAAAATCAAATGCAGAAGTGATGCGCTTTTGTCAAGCTTTTATGTTGGAATTGTGGCATCATATTGGCCCAGAAACAGATGTACCAGCAGGTGATATTGGCGTAGGTGGTCGCGAAATAGGCTTCCTTTACGGCATGTACAAAAAATTAGCACGCGAAAACACAGGTACATTTACAGGAAAAGGCTTGGAGTTTGGCGGTTCGTTAATTCGCCCGGAAGCTACAGGTTATGGCAACATCTATTTCTTGATGAATATGCTTAATCGCAAGGGAATTACAGATTTGAAAGGTCAAGTAGTGGCCATTTCTGGATCGGGAAATGTGGCAACTTACACAGCCGAAAAAGTGTTGGAATTAGGCGGAAAAGTAATTACGCTTTCGGACAGCAACGGCTATATTTATGACGAAGCAGGTATCGATTCTGAAAAATTGGCTTATGTTTTTGAGTTGAAAAACGTGTACCGCGGACGACTAAAAGAATATGCCGACAAGTACAATTGTAAATACGTGGAAGGCGGTCGCCCATGGGCTGAGGCTTGCACAATTGCCTTACCTTCAGCTACTCAAAACGAATTGAACGGCGATGACGCAGAAATTCTTATCAAAAACGGTTGTATGGCAGTATCGGAAGGTGCAAATATGCCGTCAACTCCTGAAGCGATTGAAGTATTTTTGAAAAACAAAATTCTTTATGGCCCAGGAAAAGCAGCCAATGCAGGTGGAGTTTCTGTTTCGGGACTGGAAATGTCACAAAACTCAATGAAAATTAGCTGGTCGAAAGAAGAAGTTGACGCAAAATTGAAGGGAATTATGGCAAGTATTCATCAATCGTGTGTGCAATATGGTACTGAACCAGATGGTTTTGTAAATTATGTAAACGGTGCCAATATTGCTGGTTTCATGAAAGTAGCCAAAGCCATGATGGCACAAGGTGTTCTTTAAGTTTTGTCTTTTTTTGTATTATAAAAAAACGCTCGAGAAATTCTCGAGCGTTATTTTTTGTGTGTTATTTTAATTATACTGAAAACACTTAAGTAGTTGAAATAATATAATGTCGTATTTTGGAAAAAAAATAGAGCGCTGATTTTAGTATTAAAATTATAGGACATTATTTAATGCCTATTATTTACATAAAAAACAAACTAGCTCCGGCAATGCTAATGCCCGCACCAACAACCTGTTGCACAGTAATTTTTTCTTTAAACATAATGGCGGATGGCCAAATAATAAAGATGGGAACCATGGCCATTAAAGTGGATGCAATGCCTGTTTTGGTTTGCTGAATGGCAAAAAGCGACAAGGCAACACCTACAAAAGGGCCAAAAAAAGAACCAATTGTAACCGATTTCATGCTATCTGTATGCGTAAATGCAATTCCAATTTTTCGCCAACGACCAAGAAAAGTAATGAGTATAGCAAAACTGATTAAGCCAAAAAATGCACGAATTTGTGTGGCAGCAATAGGATCGTAACTGCCCATGCCTTTTTTGCTGAGAATTAAACCTACTGCTTGCCCCGTAGCACCACCCAAGGCCAATAAAAAGCCTTTGAACGGGATATTTAACTTCATTTTACGACTAGAAATAGCCACCACAATGCCGGTAATACTCACCACAATGCCAGCAATATTCATCCCAGAAAGCTTTTCTTTAAGAAAAAACCATCCAATAATTGCTGTCATCATTGGTGCAAAACTCATGATTAAAGCTGCCGTTCTGCTGCCAATAACCATGTAGGATTGAAACAATAACATATCACCCAAAAAGAAACCGATGAAGCCCGATAAACCCAACCAAAACCATTGAAATGAAGTGGCGTCGGTAGGAAAAAATATGCCGCGTGTAAAATAGGTGGTGATTCCCAAAAAAACAATTGCAAAAAGCAACCGAATGAAATTGACTGATAATGAGCCAATTTTATATCCCGCTTTTTCGAAAAACAGGGCACTCATGGTCCAGCAAATTGCAACTCCTATACCGGCAAATTCCCCTATGTGTGATTGAAACATATAATTGGTATTGAAAAAATATAAATAATTCAGATTATTATTCAACAAATAAAATACTAAATTTCAAAATGTGCGCAAAGATACTGTAAGAAATTCATTTCTTGTAATTTGTAACGCAATATTATGGATAGGGTTGATTATTAATACTTTCAGTAAATTATGAATAAGTACTATGATGAAATACAATTATTTAGCTACCTTTGCAGACTGAAAAATTGACAAAGAATTTCTTTTAAACTTATGCGTAGTTTACTCATTATTAATTGATTGAAATGCCAAAAGAAGATTATTTACTAAAGCATTTAGAAAAACTTGGTAGAACAATTGCCGCAATGATGGGGCTTCGCGAAAAAGGATTTCCAGAAGACAGTTTACGCATTGCAGACAAAACGTTAAAGGAGCTATTACGCATTGACTTTGATGACCTGGCAATTATGCCAATAGAAAAGTTCATAACAACCGTCGGAAACGAAAAATACAATTCGTCGTACTTGGATACAATGGCACAATTAACACACGAAACTGCAAAAACATTAACAACTTTAGGAAAAATTGAAATAGCCAATAGCTTTTATAACAAGAGCTTGCAGCTGTATTATTTACTCAATGAAAAAGACAAAACTTTTTCGTTTGAACGGGAAGAAATAATTTCCGAGCTTTTACAATTAACACAAAACGATGAATATCGCCCACAGGGCAACGAAATAAATTAAGCAAATAACAACTAGTAATGATAAATTACAATAACAGTAAACAACGTCCTGAAAAGGACATGATTTTTGGTATCCGCGCAGTGATTGAAGCCATACAAGCAGGAAAAGAGATAGATAAGATATTGATGCGCAGGGATATGACCAGTGAACTGGCGCGCGAACTTTTTGTTTCGCTCAACGGCTTGCAAGTGCCAATTCAGAAAGTGCCTATTGAAAAACTGAATAAAATTACCACCAAAAATCACCAAGGTGTGGTGGCATTTATTTCGCCAGTAACCTATCAACGCATCGAAGATATTATTCCCGGAATTTACGAACAAGGTCGCATGCCATTTATCGTTGTGCTGGATGGCGTAACGGATGTGCGTAACTTTGGAGCCATTGCCCGTACTTGCGAGTGTGCCGGAGTTGATGCCATTGTGATTCCAACAAAAGGTGGAGCTGCCATCAATGCCGATGCTGTAAAAACGTCGGCAGGCGCGTTACTTTCTATCCCCGTTTGTCGCGAAGGAAGTTTGACTAACGTACTTAAATTTCTTGTTTCATCAGGTATAAAATTAGTTGCCGCTACCGAAAAAGCAACTAAAAACTACACTGATGCCACACTTACCGAACCTATTGCCATTATTATGGGTGCTGAAGACGAAGGAGTTGCGCCAGAACATTTACGACTTTGCGATGACATGGTAAGTATTCCAGTTATGGGAACTATCGATTCGTTGAATGTATCGGTGGCAGCGGGAGTATTAATTTATGAAGCTTTGAGACAAAGACAGAATAATTCATAATTCATAATGTATAATGCATAATGTATAATGCATAATGTATAATTCATAATGCATAATGTATAATGTATAATGCATAATGTATAATTCATAATGCATAATGTATAATGCATAATGTATAATGCATAATGTATAATGTATAATGTATAATGCATAATGTATAATGTATAATGTATAATGTTTGAATTTCGAATTATGAATTATGAATTATGAATTAATAATTATGAATTAATAATGACTGTTCTCTACGAAGATAACCATATTATTGCTGTTAACAAAAGTTCGTCAGAAATTGTACAGGGTGATAAAACAGGCGACCAACCTCTTTCGGAAACCATCAAATTATATATCAAGGAAAAATATAATAAGCCCGGCGATGTATATTTGGGTGTTGCACACAGACTGGATAGGCCAGTGAGCGGTGTAGTTTTGTTTGCAAAAACGAGTAAAGCGCTGACAAGGTTGAATGAAATGTTTAAAAATCATGAAGTTACAAAAACCTATTGGGCTATTGTAAAAGAAAAACCCGAGCAAATAGAAGGTCGGCTGGAACACTATTTAACTAGAAACGAAAAGCAAAACAAATCAGTGGCTTACGACAAAGTACGTTCGGATGCAAAAAAAGCAGTGCTAAGTTACAAATTGATAGCGCATTCCGATACGTATTATTTGTTGGAAGTAAATCTTGAAACGGGCCGACATCATCAAATCCGTTGTCAGTTGGCAAAAATGGGCTGCCCCATAAAAGGCGATTTGAAATACGGATTTTCGCGCTCCAATCCCAATGGTGGCATCAGTTTGCATGCCAGGCACATAGAATTTATTCATCCGGTTTCGAAAATACTAGTCAAAATTGAAGCACCTGTACCTGAAAATGACAGCTTGTGGAAAGCTTTTGAAAAGGGGCAAAAGTAATAAACAACCCCTAACCCCTAAAGGGGAATTAAGAATGTATCGATTATAATAAACTACGAATAAAAATATTAGCTAAAAAAACGCTCAATAAACAATTATGTATTTACACTTTAAGTTTTACAATCATAGAAATCAAAATAAATTATGCTATTAAACTTCATTACTTGGAACGTCGATCCTGCATTACTTCAACTAGGACCACTCACCATCCGTTGGTACGGATTAATGTGGGCAACAGGTATTTGGGCAACTTTATTGATTACTACCAAAATTTTCAAATATGAAAAGTTGCCGCAAGAATGGGTAGATAAATTGTTCATGTACACCGTAATAGGTGCAATTGCAGGCGCACGCTTGGGTCATTGTTTGTTCTATGAATGGCAATTGCTACCCGAGCCGGTTCAGTTTCTGGGCATTACCTTTAATTACGGAAACCACTATCTATCAAACCCTTGGGAAATGCTTTACGTTTGGCGAGGCGGTTTGGCTAGTCATGGCGGTGCAATCGGTATTTTGATAGCCATGATACTGTTCAACAAAAACGTATCAAAAAAAGGCATCAATTGGATTTTCGACCGACTGTTAATTGGAGTTACTTTATGTGGGGCGGCCATTCGGTTTGGCAATTTGATGAATTCCGAAATTTACGGAGATATTACTTCACTGCCTTGGGGCTTTATTTTTGTTCGTACCGGCGAAACGCAACCCATGCATCCAACTCAAATTTACGAAATGCTTTATTGCCTCATTACTTTTGCCATTATGTGGTGGATGTATTGGAAAAAAGAAGCTTACAAACAAAACGGTTTACTATTCGGAGTGTTTTTAATTGGAGTTTGGGGCTCGCGATTTG
>JAIFKQ010000127.1 GCA_020049515.1 Paludibacter sp.
CTATAGCCAAATGCTCCAAACAATCGGCGCGCAAAAGATTATGAGCTCGCCCCACAGTGATACATTCCCGCCAAGGCATTTGGAGGGTTTCCTGATTGGAGTTTTGAGACAATGAAATCTCAGTTTTTTGAGCTGATAAGACAGAAAAACAACTGATTGCCAATAAAATGGAAAGAAAATTTACTTTATTCATGTTGTTGCTATTATTTTAGTAGGCGTTTACAAAACAGAATATAAATGCAATTTGTCAGAACGATATTAACTTTTCATTCTGTTTTGTTATGTAAAAGCCTAAACTTCTACTTTGGTAGTACAATTAATTAATGAAATTCTAATAGGCTGTATTGTATGTTATAAAACATGTTCTTTGCGATACTTCAACATTATACTGTGTAAATGTTTTAAAGCTAATAGGTTATATTTTTTTTTACTTCAAAATATTTTCAATCCTATTTTTTTATGTGTTGAATTAACGTCTTTCGTATGTTAAATTTACGTTTTCTATCTCTAAAATCCCATTTCTAGTTTGCGTTTGCAAATATATGCATAATAATTCTAATCCCTATATTGTTAAATGTTTAATTTGTCTAATACAATTATTGCTGTTCGTTTAATATGATTATTTTTTTGTTGTTGAAAAAAGTCTCAATGATTAAAAGTTTCGAAAATTTAGAGTTGTATATTTATTTCAATTTAGAGATTAGTAATTTTTAAACTAGAATTATTCAAAGATCAATTCATATTAAAAATGATTTTGCCAATGTTGGTATTGGACAAAAAGACACAGCGGGGCCGATAAAAGCAATATTGATATAATGATTGAAATGCTGGCACGGAGTATAAAAAATGGTTTTATCCCCCATTATGTGCAACTTGATAGTTGTTCTTTCTGTTTTGAAGTATTGTAAAAGAATCAACCCTAAAAAAGATTCAATAAAATTTGTGTCAATGGCTATGAAAATTGCCATGCGGGGCGAATTTCCTAATTTCACTTTCGATTATTCCAAGCTTAAAATTGCCAATAGAAGCTTGTATTCCAGTTCATTTGTAATTTTTGATAGTATTAGTGATAAGTTTTTTGAGAATCATTTGGGTGGATGAATTAGTTGTAGATAACGCTCATTCCTACAAAGTAAGTACTAGGAAAGAAATAATGTCACATTTCTAATTTCGACCTCTCCCTAAATCCCTCTCCCAAGGAGAGGGACTTTGCATACTGCCATCTAGCATCAAAATTTTTAATAATGAGCTTTAATTGTGTTTGTCGTTCTGTTGGATTGGTTAATATTGAAATTCCTTCTAGCTACATAGATACTCAACTTCAAGTTTGGAAATATTTTAGCTCGGTAAAATGGTAAAAAGTTATCGGATAGTAAGTTTTTGAATCACTGAAAATCGCTTTATTCTATTTTTATATTCCAAATAGCCAATGCGTGACACACACTCCCGCCTAACACAAATAAATGCCAAACGGCGTGCATGTATTCTATTTTTTTGAACGAATAGAGCACTGCTCCAACAGTGTAGAAAAGTCCACCGCCAATGAGCCAATACAATGCGGGCATGGAATTGTTTATCGAAAGCACCTCCATAAGTGGTTTGAAGGCAATAACTACCACCCAACCCATGGCCACATAACAGGCTGTTTCCAGTTTGCTAGCATTTTTAAGTTTCAAAAAACTAAGGATAATTCCAGCTGCAGCAGCGGTCCATATTATTGCAAACAAACTCCATCCCCATCCGTTTTCTTCCCTCAGCACTACCAATGTGAACGGGGTGTAAGTTCCTGCAATGTGTGCGTAAATGGCTGCATGGTCGAATTTGCGACGTGTCGCTTTTCGGTTCTCTATCGTGTCAATGTGATATAAAGTTGATGTGAGGTAGGAGAGGGTCATAAAAATGGCATAAATGGCATAACTTACTATAGCCCAATTGTTTTGCGTAGCAATGGCTTTTTGGATGAGAACAAAACCTGCTATTACGCCAAATAATATACCGATGGCATGCGTGTAAGTATTAGCTTTTTCTTCATTTACAGAATATCGTACCATTTTTTTTTGAAAATTGAAAATAAGTTTATTATTTAAATCCTAACTTTGTCTTTCTCCCCTTTAGGGGTTGGGGGCTAGTAACTGTCTCTTTACTCGCCTTTAGGGGTTGCGGATAAACTCCGTATTGCTTGCTCTATCACGTTATTTTCAAAACCTCTACTTTGTGCAAACCGAAACAGTTTGCCTTGTTTTTCGTATTCAAATTCGTATTTTAGTCCTACTAGTTTTGTTTTGAGCAATGATGCCAACATTTCTTCATATTCGCCTTCATCTATAATATTTATAGCATCGTCAATAAGCTTTCTGTCCAGTTTCTTGCCTTTCAATGCGAATGAAATCTTTATTTTACCCCATTTATTGAACCTAAATTTATCTTTCACAAAGAAGACACAATAGCGTTTTTCGTTAATGAAATCTTCAGCTATCAAGTGATCAATAATTTTGTGTTTATCAGCCTCAGTTATACCCCATGCTGTTAATTTGTCTTCTACTTCGGATACACAATGTTCTGAAATAGAGCAATACGATGCGGCTTTATGCAGTAACTCGACAAAAGAATATTCTTTTTTCATGCCCGTAATTAGATTGAAACGAATAATTGGTTTTTTAAAAGGTTACAAATGTACTTATTTTTTTTTAGGCAATGAAAGATTTTGAAAAAGTGATTTTGATTAATTAGCTTTAAACCCTTTTGTGTGAATTTTTAATAAACAATAAGAGCAGAAAACAAGCCATAATATGCTTCCTTTCTGCTCTAAATTTATCTTGATGAACCTTTTTACAAACTCAACAAATATTTTTTAAAAGTCTCAAAATCTTTCGATAATTCGAGGCTCTGCTTCGTTCCCTTCATAAACTCCTGAAGTTTTTCTGGAATCTCTACTTTACTACCAATGATTTTTTCTACTGTTTCCAAAAACTTAGCAGGATGAGCCGTTTCCATGAAAATACCAGTTTCGTTCGCTTCCAATTTTTCTTGTAAAGCGCCGTAGCCAACAGCGCCATGGGGGTCGAGCAGGTAATTGGTAGCAGCAAAACAGCTTTTGAGAGTTTCAGCTATTTGCTCATCAGTGTAGCTTACTCCGCTAATTTCGGAAGCAATAGCGGCATGCTCACCACCATACAAATCCAATACGCGGGCAAAGTTACTTGGGTCACCCACATCCATCGCGTTGGCAATGGTAGAAACGGAAGGGCGTGGTTTGTAATCGCCTGTTTGTAAGTATTGAAGGAAAATATCGTTGCGGTTATTGGCAGCAATAAAGCGTTTCACGGGCAATCCCATTTGTTTACCGAAAAGTCCGGCAGTGATGTTACCAAAGTTCCCACTTGGAACGCACATTACCATATTTTCCGCTGCGGTTTTTGAAATCTTTTTCAGTTGTGCATAAGCATAAAAATAATAGAACGACTGTGGTAAAAAGCGAGCAACATTGATAGAATTGGCTGAAGTAAGTTTCAATTTGGCATTCAATTCCTCGTCCATAAATGCCGATTTTACCAACGCCTGACAATCGTCGAATGTGCCATCTACTTCCAGCGCCGTGATGTTCTGACCAAGCGTAGTAAACTGACACTCCTGTATTGGGCTCACTAAACCTTTGGGATACAGCACATAAACATGGATACCTTTCACTCCCAAAAAACCATTGGCCACAGCACTTCCAGTATCACCCGAAGTAGCCACCAATACATTTACTTTGGTGTCATCGCCTTGTTTTTGAATAAAATAGCCCAGTAATCGCGACATAAACCGACCACCCACATCCTTAAATGCTAGCGTTGGTCCATGGTACAATTCCAAACTATAAATATTATCATTTACATGCACCAACGGCACATCAAAATTCAAAGTGTCGTACACAATTTCTTTCAGTGCGGCTGCTTCCACATCTTCGCCAAAGAAAGCATCGGCCACTGTATAAGCAATTTCCTGAAACGATAAATTCTCAATCGTGTCAAAAAATGATTGAGGTAATACCTTGATACTGTTTGGCATAAATAAGCCTTTGTCTTCGGCCAAACCCTTTACTACGGCGTCTTGCAAACTTACACCTGTTACTCTTTTATTGGTACTATAATATTTCATGGATTGATAAATGAATGATAACTAGCTCCTTAAGGGGAATTAAGTTAGTATTGACCCCTAGTCCCTAAAGGGGAATCGGAGTTAGTATTGGTTTGTATATTATTGGTTTGTTCTATATACATTTTAAATTGCATTGATATTTAACGTTAAGTATCACAATACATGCTTAATACCCCTTTAGGGGTTAGGGGTTCTTATCAGCTCCCTCATAAATTCTGGCCCTTTCAGCAAACCGTAGCTTCCCTTTTCGGCTGCAAATTCATCATAAACCATCACATCATCAGGTTTTTCACCCGTTTTATAAATGATAAACGGAATGGGCGAAATGGTATGCGTTTTATAGGCGCATGGTGTTGGATGGTCGGGTAAAATGGCAATTGTCACCGGTTCATCCCACTTGGATACTTCCTCAAAAATTGTTTTTACCACGCGATAATCCAGGTATTCAATGGTTTTTATTTTCAGTTCCACATTGCCTTCATGTCCAGCTTCGTCGCTAGCTTCGATGTGTAAATATACGAAATCACTATCGCGCAACGCATCAATGGCAGCCTGTGCTTTTCCTTCGTAGTTGGTATCGTAAAGTCCAGTAGCACCCTCTACCTCAATTACTTCTAGGCCAGCATACACGCCAATTCCTTTTATTAAATCTACAGCCGAAATTACTGCACCGCTCTTGAAATTATAAGTTTCGAGCATGGTTTTCATTTCTGGCTTGAAGCCCGGCGACCACAACCAAATACTGTTGGCTTTATCTTTTCCGGCTGCTGCACGTTTTAAATTTACAGGGTGATTCTCCAGCAACGCTTGCGAACGTAACGTTAATTCGTTCAGTAAATCCGCTGTTGCTTGTGCTTCAGTAGCTCCTGCCTTTATCATCACATCGGCAAATGGAGTTCCAGTAACATCGTGAGGCGGTGTGCATTTCAACTGTTTTTTGCCCCCTTTTATTTTTGCTAAATGGCGATAAGATACTCCAGGATAGAAACTTACTATGTCGTTGCCCAATTCTTTTTCCAAAAAATCAATCAACTCATAAGCTTCCTCGTTGCTGATATGTCCAGCCGAATGGTTCTTAATTTTCTTATCTTCAATGCAAATCAAGTTGCAACGCATTGCCATTTCTCCGGGCTCAATATTCACACCCATGCTGGCTGCCTCCAACGAACCGCGTCCTTCAAACACTTTTGTAACGTCGTAGCCCAGCACTGTAAGGTTGGCAATTTCACTACCCGGCGCATAACCTGCTGGAATAGTATCTAGCAATCCATTGCGGCCAAGTGCGGCCATTTTATCAATATTCGGAATGTTGGCGGCTTGCAAACAGGTTTTGTTGC
>JAIFKQ010000131.1 GCA_020049515.1 Paludibacter sp.
AATTATTTTCCTTTAAATTTGAAATTACAGATGAATTGGTGGAAACTGGAAAATCTTTTATAATATAAATCGATTCCTGATTGCCGTAAGTGGCTTGTAAGTCATCGATTGACAAATTCCCTGTCGATTTTTTATAAGTAATGCGAAATGATTTCATTCCTTGTCCAGCCGAAAATGAGTAGATTGGATAAAATTTTGCTGTTGTTTTATTATAGGGTACACTATCTATTCTAACCCAAACGTTATTGCTCAAACCTTCCAAAATGAAGTATGAACCTGTGGCAGCAGATGGATATTTATACATAAATGTTAGGGATGAAACTGTGCCATTATATATTTTGGTTTGTAACCATTCACCGCTATTTTTTAAGCCAATGGATGGAATAGCTATTCCAGCACTTCCTGTTGTTTCATAATTTCCACTAGCATTTCCCGTCCATCCGTATGGTAAAGGGGTACCAGAAGTACCAACACCCAAAAATCCTTCTACTTCTGTTGTGTCCGCCTTTCCGCTTACTTCAAATACATTGAGCAAATAACCTGTTGCAAAAAGTGTTTCTTCCCAGTTGGCTTTAAAACTTTTATCATGAATTGAAGTTGCCTGCATCAAAATTGGAATATCCAAAGCGGTAGTATGTAACTGCATGGTATTGATGGCGATAGCATTCCCATTGGGTCGTACCGCTTCTACTTTATAAGTATATGTACTATGGGGTATTAAATTCTGAATTGAGTAGGCAGTATTTGTAGTATTTGAAATTTCTTTAATAATTAATGGTTCACCCAAATTAAAAGCCATTATATGATTTCCAAGCATGTTATAAGAATCAATGGGTAAAGTTTCCCATTCTGCCGGATTAAAAGTTGACAACGGATGTGTAACGGCTGATTGTCGTTGGAGTGTAAGGTCGGCACCCCAAGTAACGGCAGCTCCTGCATTGGCTTGACCTACCATATCAATGGTTACTCCACTCCTCACCAGTGCTACTGCATCATTTCCATTCATGTTTAGCACTAAAGTATCAAGCAGTTGTGCCTTATCACGCAAAGCTGTGGTAGCACAACTTCTATGCACAATGGTGTATGATTTAGAATTTTCCAACGTGCCCGAAAGTTGTAAGGTAGAAATAAATGGGCCGTAACCATTGGATTGTTTTTGAAGTGTGTATTTTGATAAATCAACCGTTTTTCCAGTTCCGTTATATAGTTCAATGGCTTTGTTCCAACTGCTTCCTTCTACATAAGTAGAGATAATCAAATCGCCAGCTTGTTGTTCGCCCTGTAATAGTGTAACATTATAGGCAGTGGCTTGGGGGTCAGAAATCCAGTTTAAAGTTCCACCAACAGGTGAAACTTCGGTTGGTTCCAATGTAATAAAATCGGCAGATGCTAATGCTTTTATAGGAATACGCAAGGTTTCCAGCAATCCACCGCCTTCTAAGATTAATGTATCTATCACTAAACCAGCATCTAATGGCGAAAAAGTGAGTGACAAATCAATTCCTCCCAATGCAGTGGTGGGTTCAATTATTGAAGTTGACAAGGAAAGTGCTGCTTTATTATTTTTAAGTTTAACCGTCAGATTAGTTTGTATATTTGCCCCCTGAACGTGTAATTTTTGAGTGCGTGTATCAGCTACCTGAATCACACCAAAATTGAGGGCTGCACCTCTTCGCGGAGTGATCAGAAACGGTTCGGTTTCGTTGGGAAATGGGAATACATTTGCAGTATCTTTTCCCCAAATATATTCTGCTAAATTTGGATAATCGATAAATGGATTGCGATTGCCCTGAATGTTGTAAACAGTTTCAATTCTTGCCAATTCCTTCGAACTTACCGGGTCTTGGCGATGCCATTTTAGCAACAAATCCAATGCCCACGATTTCCAAACCGGGTAAGTATTGTTGTTCATCATGGGCGATTGCCAAAGTGCTTGATAGTCTTCGTAAATGGTAGAAATATAAAAATAGGATCGTGCAAAATCCCCTTTAAATTCATCGGCTGGCTCAAAACAATTTTCCGAATAAGCTGTACCAAAGCCATTTGCTCCAATTTTGGTTACTCCATTATCCAAACTCGGAGTTCCGGTAACTTCGCCCAACGGCAAATTACTTTTGGTCATATTGGTAACAGCGTCGGCCGGATAGAGGTGAAAAAGGTCTTTGTAAGCACTGTTTGAATACGCTCCCCACCAGCTTTTGGGGAATGAATGTTCGATGTGCAAACCATCCACAGCTGCAAAACCGTTAAATTTTCGCACGGTACTTGAGTACATATCTACAACTGAACCATCAGCATTTTGATCGGTATAAAAAAATCCTTCCCAGGTAAAACCAGCCCCACCGCCATAATCGAGCTCCTTCATAGGAGCTGCATAAGTGTGTAAAGCGGTTTTGAGAGCAGCTTGTTTTTTATTTTTTGCATAGTAATAATAGCCAGAGGGAATGGCTGCAAAAGTATTGAAAGAAATCAAAATCGTTGTAACAAGAAAAAAGAATGATTTGAGTTTTTTATAAGTCATGATCAATAAATGATTTTGTAAGAATTAAATCCATTTTTTTGCTGAATTTTCAATAAATACATTCCATTTTGCTGGATAGTAACCTTAAAATCGGAAGCATTTATATTATGCGATTGCAGCTCCCTGCCCATCATGTCAAACAACTGTATTTTAGAAGGTTCTGTCAAATTTGCAATACAAACACCCGAGGATGACAATAGCAAATATGGGATATTAATCGATTTATTTTCTAGGTTTGTGTTTAAAGTTGTTTGTACCGAAACCTGATTGGAAACCGAACCTCCATTTCCTATGGGGGTAATGGTATAATAATACTCAGAAGAACTTCTAAGTCCATCCACCGCATAACTTAACACATTTCCTATCGTTTTTGGATAGCCTGAAACTGATACTGACCCATACTCTGGAATTTGAGCAGCCACATTCATATAATCTATATATACACGTTTTCCAGATAGGGTGGCAAGTGCAATTTTTGAAACGGGTGTTGAGAATGGGATTTCGGCTGTAAACGTTTGACTTTCAACAGCAGTTATCCATACAGCCAATGCTTTATTATCCAACGTAGCCGTTATTGGCGCTCCATTATCATTAGAGAATTGCTTTGCAATTACGGTCAGTTTACCTGGTGTTTTACTTAAATCAAAAGCGGGTGTCGTAATTTTCCCATAAGTACTTGTTGTTCCCAATTTTATATAAGTTCCCAATTTGTCGGAGTAATTTACTGCATAACCTTCTTTTATCCATGTAGTCAACAAGGTTGTTTTAAAGTCCTCTGTTATCAATGAACTATCAATTGTACCAGTTTGCCCTATGGTGTAAACATCTATCATATATCCTGTTGCTCCAAATGAGCCCGTCCAGTCAGCCACAAAACCATTGTTAGAGGTACTTGAAGCAGGCAATGCCCCAAATTCATCGGACGTAAAAGATTTTAATTTTATTGATACCAATTCAATTCCGCCACCATAAATTGACAACAATGCAGTTTGATTTCCCACAGTAGTAGCGTTATAATGAATCTGAATTACAGTCCCTGCCTCGGCCTCTGCTTTGGAAATGATTGATTTATTCACCGAGTAATTTGCAGCATTTATCCCACCCAAAGAAACCGTCAAATCTCCCGTCAAATTCATAGCTTGAATGTTGATAGTTGTGTCTTTTGTGCCATTGTAATATACTTTGCCTATGTTGAGCGTATCATTATCGTTAGGCCACTTTAAATACGGAAAATTTATGTTATTGTCCAACTTGTATGGAATATTAGTTCTTGTGCCCCAAATATATTCCACCAAAAAGGGATAGTCGATAAACGGATTTCTATTTTTTTGTGTGATAAATACCACATCGTTTCTAACCAATTCCTTTATGCTCACAGGGTCATCTCTATGCCATTGCAGCAATAATTTTACCGCCCATGGTTTTAGTACAGGATAAGTATTGCTCTCCATCATGTTTTCGGGTTTGGTGGTATCCCATTTATCTTTGTAATGTTCGTAAGCAGTAGCCATGTAAAAATAAGCACGTGCAAAATCACCTTTATATTTGTCGGCTGGTTCAAAAACAGCCCCCACGTACCCATCGTAAATGGCTGGACCAATTTTACTTACACCATTGTCATGGGTGGGTGTTCCACTGACAATTCCCAGCGGGTTGTCGTTTTTAGAACTGTTTGTAGGCCCATCGGCGGGGAATAAATGATTCAAATCCTTAGCAGGACAATCAGGATGGTCAATATCGCATTTCCACCAGCTTTTTGGCACAGAATGTTCTATGTGAATAAGTTGACCAAAGGATACAAAATCGGGGTTGGGATTGGGGAAATATCTTATTATATCCGAATACATGTCTATCACGGCATCTGTTGTAGCGTCTCTATCGGCATAATAAAATCCCTCCCAGGTATTGCCTTTTCCCGAGCCATAATCGAGGAATTGCGAGGTATCTTGGCATATAATTTTATGCAATTCTGTTTTAAGAACCGCCGCTTTTTTCCCTTCTGTGGTATTGTAATACCCTATTGGTACTGTTGAGTAACCATAAAAAAAGAAAAAAACAAACAATGAATATAGTAATAAAAATCGTTTCATTATCACTGGAAGTTAAAACACCTACTTATTTGAGCAATGAAAATAAGCCATTTACAAAAGTAAATATCTCTAAATTTAACAGAAGTTTCATTTAATACTTAATCTTAATTGTTCTCGTTTCTTGCTTATTTTTTATTTGCAACAAATATATCCCTTTTTTTTGAATTGTCAATGCAATTTCGGAAGTAGGAGCTTGAAAAGTTTGAACTCTTTTACCTAAAGCGTCTAATAAAAACAACGTGCTACCTTTGGGTAAATTGCGAAGTATAACGCTCTCATTTGTAACATACCAACTCACCAAATTAGACTCCAACAGCTCATTTACCTCACTAATTATCAAAGTGCGCACCATTATTTGATTGGATACCACCGCTGCATTTCCTTGTGGAGTTACTGTATAGTAATATACAGAGTCGGTCATTAATCCTTCAACCGTATAGTTCAATACACTACCAACTTTTTTCGGATAACCACTTACTAAAAAAGGAGTTAGCAAAGCACCTTGTGTAGCCACTTTCACGTAATCAACATATACGCGACTACCAGTAATAGCCGAAAGACCAATACTTGAAGCAGTACTTCCTTGAGGAATATTTATAGTAAAATCCTGATTTACATCCGAAGTTGACCACACAACCAATGGCTCATTATCAAGCGAAGCCGTTAGTTGAGCCCCCGCATCGTTGGCGTATTGTCTGGCTCTAACTGTTAAAGTTGTTCCTGTAGTTGACAAATTAAGTAACGGAGTGCTAATTTTTCCAGGATTACTTCCCGAAGCTAGTCGCATGTTACCATTTGTTACGTTGTCTGTGTAGCCTACGCTTGTCCAATTGACAGGTAAATCGTTCAAAAACTCTTCTTCAATCAATTTTACGGATGCGGTTGCTCCATCACTTTTTAGCGAATAAACATTTAATTCATAACTAGTTGCCGCAGCCGACACAGTCCAGTTTGCCGTAAAACCATTCTGAGAAATATTATTAGCAGCCAAAGCCAAGAAATCATCAGACGAAACGGCTTTCAGATTAATGATAGTTGTTGTAATTCCACCGCCCGAGATAGTAATTTGGGCTGAATGGGTTCCTACAGTCTGTGCAGCGTACTTTACATTGAAAACAGTTCCATTTTCGGCACTCGTTTTCGATATTAAGGAAGAAGACAATGAAAAATTAGCTGCATTAACTCCAGTAATTGCCAAATTCAAATCACCAGTTAGGTTCAATGCTTTTAAATCAATATCTAAACCAGCGTTTTGTTGATAAGGCACTTTGCCAAAATCAACCATTGCACCGTTAGAGGGATTACTCAAATAGGGATAATCTACATTTCCTTCTGGTGAAAAAGGCACTGTCATCAAGCTTCCCCACACATATTCGGCCATCAAAGGATAATCGATATACGGATTGCGATTGCCCTGAATTTTGTACAATTCGTTGTTGTGAGTAATTTCTTTTTGGCTCACTGGGTCTTGCTTGCTCCACTTCAGCAATAAATCTACCGTCCATTGTTCAAAAACAGGATAAGTATTATTATCCAGCTGATTAACCGAATTGCCTGTCCAAAGTGTAGCGTAATCTTCGTAGGCTGTAACCATATACATGTATGCCCTCGAAAAATCACCTTTGTATTCATCTGCTGGCTCCCAAGCATCCAAGGTCATACCCGCTTTACTGCTCGATTTGCCAACTTTTATACTTCCGTTCGAAAATGTAGTGACACCATCAACTACCGCCATTGGCCAACTTCCTTTTGCAGAGTTGGCAGTGCTATTTGACGGTTTGAGGTGACCAACATCCGACGCTGCCTGTCTGCCATCGCCCCACCAGCTTTTGGCAAAAGAGTGTTCGATATTCATGCCACTGGCGGCCGAAGTTCCGTTAAAAGCCACATGATTGTTGCTGTACATGTCCCACACTGTGCCATCCTCGGGGCGAACATCCGTTTTGGCAAATGCTGCCCAAGTACTTCCCGATCCACTTCCGTAACTAGGCACATTGGCCACCTTAATCTTTAAATGGAGAGCCGTTTTCAGTTCTGCCTGCTTTTTGCCAAGTGCCGTATCATAATAACCAGCAGGTATTTGAGCAAGAAGAGTAAATGAAAGTATTGATAGTAACGAAAATATAAGTAACTGCTTTTTCATGGAAATCCTGTAATTATTATACAAAAAAAGAAACTGCAAGTGATAATTATTGCAGCTTCTCTCAAAATATTTATGGAGTTATGCTTTCTTATTTATTGACAATAAATTTCTGTATTGATTTTTTATTTCCCGATTTGAGTTGTAACAAATACATACCATTCTCTAGATTATTAATTGACACAGTGCAACTTAAGTTCAATTGCTCTTCTTGCAAGGGCTGTCCATTTAAATTGTAAATGATATAACTCAAATTCAACTCATCGGATTTAATGGTCAATTCCGATTGCACAGGATTTGGTGTGATAGAAAATTCGACTTTCGATTCATTCGTGTTTGTGACCAAAGACCAAAGTTCACCCTTACGAGTGCCCCAAATAAATTCTGCCAGCGCTGGATAATCAATAAATGGGTTACGGTTTTTTTGACGAACTTCCACCGCATTATTTCTCACTGTTTCTTTTTCACTCACTGGATCTTGGCGATGCCATTTTAGAAATAAATTTATACTCCATGTGGATAATGATGGAAATGTGGTTTTGTTAAATGAATCACCACCAATAGAAGTCATAATATTTTGATAACGTGTAGCAAAATAAAAATAAGTACGGGCAAAATCACCTTTAAATTCATCATCAGGTTCAAATACAGTACCCGAGTAGCCCGCAAAAGTTGAACCGCCCAACCGACCTTTTCCGCCACTTAAAGAAGATCCATTAGCACATTCTCCATAAGGATAGTTACTGCGCTGCCCATTCACTTTACCATCGGTAGGATATACGTGGAAGGCATCGTTTCGCATTGGCGAAGCTTCACCAAACCAACTTTGTGGAATAGAATGCTCGCGATTATAACAGTCACAAACAATTTTGTAATCTCCACACTGTTTGTTGCCATGTGTCCAAGTACAAGTTGAATACATATCCCATACTTTTCCAGTTGCTGTATTATCACTTGTTGTATAAGTTGTATATAATCCACCATAGCCATTATCTACATAATCTGCTGAAATGATGCTATAAAGTTGCGTTTTAAGTGCCGCATCGCTTTTGCCAACTGCTGCATTGTAATATCCTGCTTTGGGTTGCGCCAATAATGCAATAGGGACTAAAAGAAGGGAAAGAAAGAAAAGTTTTTTCATAAAATAATGAGAAATGAGAGGGTGAAAATAATAAGCAATTTTCCTTTTTTTGATATTGAGGGCTACAAATGTAAGTAAATTGTTTTGAATAATAAAGGATAACACACTATTTATTGGTATTTTCTGCATAAAAATACGACTTTGGGCTTTATTTCTATGATTCCTATCACAGCTTTGAAATATATGTACCATAATGTAAGCTAAATTAAAATTAACTATTAAGACAATTACTTATATTTAATTGCAAATGGAGAAAAAAGAATTGAATCATTCATCCTCTTTTCCTAAAAAAGTATATTTATATTTGACCTCAATCTGTTAAAGTTGCGTTTAACACTTGAATTTAGGAATAAAAATCTTTCAAGAAAAGAAAAAATGCAGGTTGTGTTCATTTATTAAAAAAAATACGGATTGAAATCTATTTTACAAACTAATGACTCCAATTAAAAAAAACACATTATTGCATTGATAATCAACAGAGAATAACACAAACAATAAGCAAGAAAAACACAAATAAAAATCACAAATAAAATCAATCCTAAAAAAGTATTATATTTGCATCGTTTTCCATTATCTATTCATTCTTATTTCATCTCAAAATAAGGTTTCTTCAAGTATTTAGTATGCTGGCAGAATTTAAAGAAACTTTTTGTAAACTGACTATCAAAAACAACAAAACATGTATATCGAATTTAAATTATTTCACTCCTATATTGCATATTTAACACTGGCAGCACTATTACTTTCCATTGCCCTTAATGCAAACGCTTGGTTAAAAAACAAACCGTATTCCAAAACCAACAGATTGTTTTCTCATTTTGGTATGGTTGCAGCGGTAACGCAGCTTACAATGGGCTTGTTGTTGTATTTTATTTCGCCGCTCGGATTTAATAATTTTTCATCCGCATCCATGAAAAATGCTTTATCGCGTATGTTTATTCTGGAGCATCCTTTGATGATGATAATTGGTATTGCATTGATTATTATTGGTTTTATAAATGCCAGAAGTAGTACCACCGATAATCAAAAGAATAAAAAAGTAGCTATCTATTACACTTTAGGTTTAATTCTAATACTTTCCAGAATCCCTTGGAGTAGTTGGTTTTAATTCTTCTATCGTCAACAAAAACTAATAAATAAAACATGTCACATCAAAACGCATCTGTAAAATCTATCCTTTTTGCCCTATTGGCCAATCTTGGTATAGCCATTACCAAAACTGTAGCAGCAATAATTACGGGATCAGGGGCCATGTTGGCTGAATCCATCCACTCTTTTGCCGATTGTTTCAATCAAGGGCTGCTGTTTTTGGGCTTGAATGCTACCAAAAGAAAACCGGATATGAAACATCCTTTAGGTTATGGAAAAGAAATCTTTTTCTGGTCATTTATTGTTGCGCTTATACTTTTTAGCATGGGCGGAATGTTCTCAATTTACGAGGGCATTCACAAATTAAGCACGCACGAAGGGTTAAAAAGCCCCTTAATAGCCATCGTGGTGTTGTCGGTAAGTATGTTGCTCGAAGGCGCTTCGTTGTATGGCTGTATCAGTCAAATCAATAAACTAAAGGGCGACGCAAGTTTATGGAAATGGTTTAAAAATAGCAGTCAAACGGAATTGATAGTTGTGCTGGGCGAAGATGTGGCAGCGTTGCTAGGGCTAACATTTGCACTTGTAGCGGTAGTGTTGGCAGTAATTACGGGCAATCCCATTTTTGATGCAATTGGAAGTATTGGCATTGGTATTTTGTTAATTTTTATATCCATGTTTCTAGCCGTAAAAGTAAAAAGCTTATTGATAGGGCAAACTGCAGATGCTGAAACAACAGCACAAATTAAAACTATATTAAATGACAGACCTGAAGTTGTGGAAATTCTCAATTTAATTACCATTCAGCTAGGGCCACAAATAATGGTGGCAGTAAAAGCAAAAATGGCAACTGTTGACAATGTAGAACAGTTAATTGCGAATATAAATACTTGCGAAGTAGAATTAAAAAAAGCAATACCTGCTGTACAATGGAGCTTCTTTGAACCAGATATGGTGAATTAGAGTTGTGACAGGCAAACGACATTAAGCTTAACGAGGAAGCCAGAACATGCTAATAAAATCGTATTTTGTAATCAAAAAAGGACAATAATAATCCATATTTTGATTCCATATTTTATGACAATGAAAAGTATAAAAATCCAATTTACCTTTATATCTGACTTTTAAGCGCATATTTATCAAATAAATAAAGGGAGGCAATCTAGTGAATTACCTCCCTTTCTACAATCTTAATTGACAAATCATCTTTGTTGTGATGGGTAAAAGTACAAAAAATTTCCACCCTTCCAAAATAAACACAACAAAAAAAACATTCAGAATTTATTATTGGTCAATAAAATAGCGACCACTTTTTACGGTTATGTACAAAAATTCTAGAAATTTATTTGCTAGATAGTTTACTTATAAGAAAGCTTACACTATCAAAATGCCATTTTATACAAAGTCAAAGCATCTTCCAAAATCACTGTGCGAGGATTTCCAGGAGTACACACATCGCTGAAAGCCGATTGTGCCAAACGCTCCAAGTCTTCTTCTTTTACATTCAAATCACTTAACTTTTCCGGAATACCCACTTTTACTGCCAATGCTTTTACAGCATCTACAGCAGCTTGAGCGGCTTCCTTTTTAGACAAGTTGCTTATATTTACTCCCATTGCAGTAGCAATATCAGCATATTTATCAATACTAGATTCTAAATTATATTGCATAACAATGGGCAATAAAAGTGCATTGGCTACTCCGTGAGGAATATCATAATACGCACCCAACGGATGTGCCATGCCATGTACCAATCCCAATCCTACATTTGAGAAACCCATGCCGGCTATGTATTGTGCAACCGCCATTCCGTGACGAGCTTCCACATCTTTCGGATTTTCAACAACGACCGGTAAGTGTTTAGCTATCATTTCAATGGCTTTTAATTCGAACATATCCGACATTTCCCAAGCTCCTTTGGTAATATAACCTTCAATAGCATGAGTGAGTGCATCCATACCGGTAGCTGCAGTCAAACCACGAGGCATGCTTAACATCAACTCAGCATCTACAATCGACAGAATTGGAATATCATTTGGGTCAACACAAACCATTTTTTTTACGTTTTCTTCATCGGTAATTACGTAATTGATAGTAACTTCGGCTGCTGTTCCAGCAGTAGTAGGTAATGCTATAATTGGAATGGTTTTGTTTTTGGTATCGGCTACTCCTTCCAACGAAACCACATCGGCAAATTGGGGATTGGTAGCAATGATACCAATGGCTTTGGCTGTATCTATAGGCGAACCACCACCAATGGCAACAATCACATCGGCGCCCGATTTTGCAAATTCTGCACCACCAGCTTTTACTTGTACCACAGTTGGATTTTGCTTTACGTCTGAGAAAATTTGGTAAGCAATTCCTGCTTTGTCGAGTACTTCGGTAACCATTCCCGCAACACCAAATTTTACCAAATCATTGTCGGTAACAATAAACACTTTTTTATAACCACGTTTAGTTATTTCGTCGGCCAATACAGCACGACAACCTGCCCCAAAATAGGACATTTCATTTAGAATAATTCTTTTGATTTCCATAAATTATTTAGTTTGATAGTTATTCAAAATATCAGTGTCAATCTAATGACACTACTTTTTATATGTCCATTCGTTTAATATGTACTTGCTATCTGCAAGTTGTTGAATTTCTTTGGTTTCGTATGCTGATAGAATCACAATTCTTTTCTGTTGAAAATAAGCAGCAAATTTTCCAGCCAAAAACTGAAAGAAATCACTTGCATTCAATATAAGTTGACCTTGTTCTTCAAAATAAGTTCTGATATTTTTCACCGTACTTCGAACCGATGCAATGGCTTTTACACTTTCATTTATGGTTTTTGGACTTAATGCATTTTGAAGCATTACAAGATTAGTATCATACAATAATGTGCCATGATGCATTTCTCTGTTTTTGGAAATGTGAGAAGCAGTGCCCGAAATTTTATGTTCACCTTGCAACCACAAATCTTTGCGTTTACCTATGGTAATTGGCAGTCCAAGTGCGACTAACACCTCTAATACAGGATTTAAAAAGTCTGCACTTAGCGATGATTTAACCTCTGATTTACGAGAGATAAAACAGAAATTCAAGTTGCCTTCATCATGAAAAACCGCTCCCCCACCCGACATTCGACGAAAAATACAAATATTATTTGCTTCGCAATACTCCAAATCAACTTCATTCAGTATGGCTTGATTGCAACCAATAATCACGCTTGCTTTGTTAACATACAGAAAAAGGATATCATCTTGCCGCTGAGAAAATAAATACTCCTCAGCAGCAAGATTAAAACCGGCAGAATGTGAATGTGATTGGATGATGACCATGACCCATAGCCCCTAAAGGGGAACTAAATTAGTATTGGTTTGTATCTTTTCTACTTAAGTAAAAAACAAATAGAATGTGCTTGCCTTTTTCCCCTTTAGGGGCTAGGGGTTCTTTACTTCACATTAAAAGCCACTCGCAACTCTTCTATTTCCACTTCTCCCATTGGGCAAAGTGGTCCTACAGATGCTGCCATAACCAATGAATTGGCACTAAATTCGGCTACTTCTAGGTAATCGAAAGTATTCAATAATTTATCGCCAGTAACAAAAACGCAGTCATTTTCTACCAGGATAACACGGTTGGTATTGAACATTATAGCTAAATTATCGACATCGTCATATAATGTTCCAAATGGAATAGATGGTACATCTTGCAAGAAAATCCAGCTTTCAGGAATGGTACGCACATCAAATTTTGTTCCGCTCACCGCATGAGCCATCAAGTTTGTAGGCTGTGTGGTAATAATTGAATTAATATGAGGATTCAATTGATAAATTCGTTGGTGAAGTGCCACCGAGCGACTTGGCACTTTTCCTGCCTCCGACATACCATTTTTTATTTGTACAATATCTTGAGGCAAAATATCCCAACGAGCCACATCACGGGGAGTAATCAAGAAGTCGTCATTTTTCCAGCGAACAGAAACCGTTCCATAAGTAGAAATCATCATTCCTTGGTCGCAAGCACGACGGATAATTTTCACCATATCAGAGCGCAAAGCACGTTCGTCAGATGGATAGGACACATCCATAAAATGGGCGATATTTTTCGGAAAATGGGTTTGATAAGCTGCTATTTGCCTATCTGTCAATGTATTTACTTTTCCAAGCTTACCGGCATTAACAATGGTACGACAGCAAAACTCCAATGTTTCGAAACGTTGATAAGCATCCATCATGTCCGTTCCACCCAAAACTACACCATGGTTTTCCATGATAACGGCTTTGAATTTGTGGTTTTTGAACTCGTGGGCAATTTTTGCTCCTAATTCTTCGCTACCAGGGCAGCCATAAGGTGCGTAACCAATTTCGCCACAAATATAGCGAGCTTGCGGAACTATATTGGTACTTGGAATTTGGCGGGCAATGCTAAATGCCACCAATCCAGGTGGATGCGCATGAATAATGGCCGTCAATTCTGGACGTTCATTGTAAATTGCTTTGTGAAAAGGATATTCGGAAGAAGGTTTGTGAAGACCAACTATGCTTCCATCTTTTTTGATGCAAACAATGTCTTTTGGCGTTAGTGAGCCTTTGTCAACTGCCGAAGGCGTAATCCAAATATCGCCATTTTCGTCTTTAATAGAAATGTTACCACCCGAAGTTGTTGTCATCCCGCTGCGGTAAATACGACCAATAATCACATTGATTTGATCTACGGGATGCATTAAATTTACATCTAATTGTTTCATAAAAATTTTTGTTTGATGTTTGAAAAATTTGAAAATTTGAAAATTGCTTTTTTGACTTGAATTTCAATTCAATAGAACCTTTCAAATTTTCAAATTTTCAAACAATTTTAATTTTTTACATATTTGCCAATAAATACGCTTCAGCCTCCACGCTCCAGAGTCCTTGGTTTTTATCACATATAGCTGCCAATTGTTTGAAAACTTCATTCGTTTCGCCTAGTTTGGCAAAATCTACAATCGGTGTCAACGGCATTTCAATATGCGTGTAAATAAGTTTTTTTCCACCTGGAATTTCTGGTAAATGATTGGTGGCTTCAATCACGGCATTCAAGCCGCCGATGTGCGTTACCAATCCTGCTGGGTCAAGTCCTTTGCTCATTAAATCCAACGCTTCAATCATATCGTCGGTATTTCCACCGCTTGTTCCAGCCACGTGAGTGTAGCCGTAATGCACGTTGTAGAAGTTCACCATGGCGCTAAAGTTTGGATCGCTAGGGCCTGCAAAAAAGTTCAAACAGCCATCAAAACCTAAAATTGCATCGGCTTGCTCTACCACCGGTTTCACGGGTGCAAATACAAAAACATCGTTGTAACCTACTCCGCCCGAAATTGCTCTCAGCTCTTCTACGGGGTTTTGCATGGTGGAAGTATTTACATAATGCAAGTCAATACCTTTGGAAGCCGCAAATTCTACAGTATATAAAGTAGCTGCTCTGTCCAAACGTGTTTGATCCACATCGGTCACTACACATAAACTTGGACGGCGATCTTCGCGAAGTAACACATAGTTAATGGCTGCCAATCCCATTGGGCCAACACCTGCCAAAATAGCCATTTTACCATCAGGCACAATGTCCATTTTGTGAACATAACTTCCTGGAGTAAGGTGATAATTGGCATGAATTGCTCCGATTACGCACGAAAGTGGTTCTGCCAATGAAGCAGGATAATAACCCTCGCCCTTGTAAGCTAGCAAGCAATTATGCTCCATCACTTCACGGGGAATAATGACATAAGTGGCATCACCACCAATGTATTGATAGCTATAACCTGGCGCGCTCAAAATGCCAACTGGTCCATCTTCATAATTCAACGCTGGTTGAATAGAAAATTTATCACCCGCTTTAAACTGAGAAGCCCATTTAGAACCCACTTCCACCAATTCGCCAGCAAACTCATGACCAATAATGATAGGATTTTCGGCCACGTCATTCGGAATACGCTTGTGATCAGTTGCTTGTGTAGAAGCCTTGTAAGATGACATACACAAAGAGTCAGAAACTACTTTGGCTAATATCTCATCGTCTTTTATTTGAGGTAACTCAAACTCCTCCAAACGGAGGTCTTTTTTGCCGTAAAGGCGAATTGCTTTTGTTTTCATATTTTTAGTTGACGAGTAAACCAGTAAACATCGAATATCAGGCTCTCGTAATTATTAATTATTAATTGTGAATTATTAATTATGACAACATTACCTGCCCGCCAGTAATTGGCAATGCCTGTCCTGTTTCACCACATTGTTCCATCAAGTACAACGCGCCTTTGGTAACATCCTCTGGCGAGCATCCTTTTTGCAAAGGAACTTGTGCCAAGTAGAACGCTTTTACATCATCAATAGTTTTTGCACCCGGCACTTTGCCTGCATTGAGGTATTGAACAAAAAGTCC
>JAIFKQ010000160.1 GCA_020049515.1 Paludibacter sp.
ACCTCTCCCTAAATCCCTCTCCCAAGGAGAGGGACTTTGCATACTGCAAGAATGAAAATTATACGACATTAAACACTTCCACTTACTTAATTCAAAACGACTTTGTTTTATTTTAGTGAACCGACAATGGCTTTCCCTTTTCTCCCATAAAAAAGGCTATTAAAACAACAGGTTCTTTTCCATTATTAATTCCATTGTGTAAAGTATTTATTACTTCTGAAAATGAGGTATTTACAGAATAGGTCTGCGATTTTCTATCTTGAATTTCTACCGTCAATTCCCCTTGAATCATATATGCAAAAACGGGAAAAGTATGTTTATGCCAACCTGTTGATTTGCCAGGCGGAATAGTAACCCTCAAAATGCTAACCTCATCATTTACAAAATTTGGGTACTCAATTTTCTGTCCAATAGAGTTAGTATCAGTTTTCAGAATTGTTTCCAACACTATCTCCTTGTTGTATTGAGCTGCCAGGCTACAACAAATAAAAAGTACAGCCGTTATCAACGTGATTTTTTTCATAAACATTTATATTTAATGGGTCATTATTATCCTAAATCAATGTGTTCGGCCTTTATTTCTTCGTTAAGAAAAAGAGAGGCTGAACTTGAAAACTTTTCAACCGACTCAGTTGTCAAATAGCGAATTGTGCCAAATTTACTGCATCTATTATTCATTTCGGAATGACGAAGCATGTATTCGGCCAAACTTTTAGCCACAATTTCTCCCTGCGACACCAACTTGACACCCTCAGGCAGATAAGATTTTATTTTGTTGGCTAACAACGGATAATGTGTACAACCAAGTATAATAGTATCAATAAAAGTATCAGCATTCAATAGATTTTCAATGTTCTTTCGCACAAAAAAATCTGCGCCATCGGAGTTATGCTCGTTGTTTTCGATTAATGGAACCCACATTGGACAGGCCTCCGACGTAACAAAAATATCCTTGTAAATCTTTTGAATTTCCAGTGGATATGAGTCCGATTGTACAGTTCCAGAAGTTGCAAACAAACCGATATGCTTGGATTTGGTCATTTCGCCGACAGCCTCCACGGTGGGTCTAATTACGCCCAGCACGCGTCGATTGCCATCAATCAATGGCAAATCGTGCTGCTGAATGGTACGCAGCGCTTTAGCCGAAGCTGTATTGCAAGCCAACACCACTAGTTGGCAACCCATATCGAACAAATGCGTTACACACTCCAGCGTATATTTATAAACCACATCAAATGAGCGAGTTCCATAAGGTGTTCGGGCATTATCACCCAAATAAATATAATCGTACTCGGGCATTTTTTTTCGTATTTCGTCCAGAATGGTTAAACCGCCATATCCAGAATCGAAAATACCAATTGGGTAGGAAAAATCCGTAGCTCCGTTGCGAATGTTATCGGACGGGGAATTTATGTCTGTTTTGGCTGGCTCTTTGGGATTTGACATTTTCGTTTTTACAAGAGATAGTTTTTTAATTTTAGTTACAACCAATAGAAGAACAATTCAGCTACAAACTAAAGTATTGAATAGCTGCAAAAGTAAATAAATTAATTGAATTAATAATCTGCATGAAACACAAAAGTGCTTTCGAATAAATAGAATTTATATAGATTAAATTGCTACGCAATTAGAAATAAGTAGTTTAACACTAATGGAACATCCCGAGAATCGGGAGAACATAGAGACCACTGACCCCGATAGCTATCGGGGCACTAAGTGTAATTTCAAACCAAATATAGACCACTAAGTATAAAACATAAATGTTTTATAGGGAATCAATTGCAGATAAAAAACATTTATGTTTTTTCTTAGTGATCTTTGTTTAACTTATATTCTTAGTGTATCTCAGTGCGCTTAGTATCTTAGTGGTGAATCTTAATTCTTTGTCCCGCCCGCGATAGCTATCGGGGGCTATCGTGGATTCAATACTTTAATCATTTAATCAATATAAACTCTAATGTATGAGAAAATATCTGATTTAAAATATAAGAAATAAAAAAAGTCGAATTTACATCCGACCTTTCTATTATTATCTCAAAAAATTAAAACTTCAGGGTAACCGATGCCAGAAAATTTGTACCAGCTTGAGGGAAAAACCTTAAATCGTTAACTCGATTATCATTGACATAGTAAGAATACCATGTCCAACCATTGGAAACGTATTGCGTATTAAATACATTGTTTACCAACACATTAAAATCAATTGATTTTACTTTATTTAATTTTAATGCATATTTAAAATTCAAATTATTTACAAAATACGCATCAATGGAGCGTACATTATCAGAAGTATTGTCAATGTATTGTTTTCCCACATAATTAGAATGCAATCCACATTCAAATGCCTTATAGTTGACTGTGAAAATATTATTGGCAATAAGGTTTGGAGAATATGCAATATCGGTAGTTCCCAAATAATTATTTCTTGCATCTATCCAATCTTCAGAATAAGCACGCGGCAAACTGTAAACATCTACCCCTTCTTCGGTAAAATTTTTAATTTTATTTTGGCTCAAAGTCACATTTCCATCCCATTTCAGCCAATTATTGATTTTTGCAGCCGCTGTAATTTCAATTCCCGAACGGTAACTATCAGCAATATTGGATGTAAGCATCTCCCCTATTTCACTAATTTTTCCGGTGAGAATTAATTGGTCTTTGTACTTCATATAATACAAATTGGCACCAAAACTAAAACTTGTAGATTGATAGCGGTAACCAATTTCGGTATCATTAAGTCGCTCACTGGTTGGCTTTTCGTTTACTCCTGCATCGGTATAATTGTTGCGCATTGGTTCTCTGTTGGCAATAGAATACGAGGCGTAGATATCGCTATTATTTCCCAATTTATAAGTAAGACCCATTTTGGGATTAAAAAACTTGAAAGGGTGCTCTTGCGTAATGTCAATATTTGCACCCGTAGTACCCACCATATTATATTGTATAATTCTATATTGTACATCAGCCATTAAAAACAAATTATTCACTACTTCCGCATTTGCTTTGGCATATACATTTGTTTCATCCTTAATAGATTTGCTGCGATAATACTCATTAGCTACATCTAAATTTGAGGCATTTTGCGCCCAAATTACATTCCCAAAGTGATGACCAACATATCGGTTAGTAGATCCACCAACGGTTGCATTTATTTTATCATTATCATAAGTAACCGCATAAGTTGCCCCCATAAATTGATTATCCAACCATTTGCGGCGAACCAAATCGGTAGTATCCAGCGTGTGTCCGTTTACAATTGGTGCTGTTAAGCCATATTCGGCATACTTGCGTTCCGTTTTGTACTCCTCATAATAGCCCTTTCCTTTAGTATAATGAGCGGTAGCATTTAGATGCAAATGTGGATTTAATTCATGCAAAAAATGTAATTGATAATGCGTTTGATTGTAATTATCAGTCTGGTTATTATAGAATTGCGTATTACCATCAACATCTGTATATGAACCCAATTCGTTGTAAGTTCTGTTTGTTTTGAGCGAATCGCCACTTACTCCGTTCCAAGCTTGATATGTTTTTTCGCTTCCACCAAAAGTGATAAATTTCACAACCGTTTTGTCAGAATAATATCCAGCTGCCAAATAATACGACTTCATATCCACCGACGCTCTATCCATATACCCATCGGAAGTGATATTTGAAAGTCGTGCATCGAAAGCAAACTTATTATCTAGCAGCCCAGTACCCACTTTCACCGAGTTTTTATTTGTATTAAATGAACCCAAGGTTGAGCTCAATTCAGAGTATGGTTTAGCATTTAACGCTTCTGTTTGCATATTGATACTGGCTCCAAAAGCAGCGGCACCGTTGGTAGAAGTTCCCACCCCGCGCTGCACTTGCACCGAGGAGAGAGATGACGCAAAATCGGGCATATTTACAAAAAACACACCGTGCGATTCGGAGTCGTTGAGCGGAACACCATTTACGGTCATATTTATCCGATTGGCATCCGTTCCTCGTACACGAAATCCGGTATAACCTACACCAGCTCCTGCATCCGAAAAAGTAACGAAAGAAGGCGTAAGTGCCAATAAATAAGGTAAATCCTGTCCTAAATTTCGTTTTTCAATGTCTTTGGCATTAACATCACTGTAAGCCACCGCCGATCGTTTATTGGCGCGAAGTGAAGTAACAGTGATTTCATTCATGGAATATGAAGTTGGCGTTAACCTTACAATTACTTCCTTGTCAACATCCACTTGTTTTGTAACAGTTTCATAACCAATAAATGAAACCTCAATAACATACTTATTTTTCGACAATTTGTCAAAAAAGAATGAACCGCTATTGTTTGTTGTTTGCCCTTTGGCATTACTTTGCAATACAACGGTGGCTCCAATTAATACATTGGCATTCTCATCGAGCACTTTACCCGAAATACTGTGTTGCGCGATGGCAGAAAAAGCCGAGGACAGCATAAAAGCTGTAAAAAGAATTTGTCTCATAACAATTTATTATTTTGATTAATAATTTGGTTTTGAGAGCCTAATAAAAAAATACGGATGATTGTGCTTATTCCCTATTCGGCATTATCCGTACAGGTTCAAAGGGTATGATCTCAGCCCGAAATATTAAGGCACCCCATTTAAAATGTATGTAAAAAAAGAAAGAAAAACAACCCTGGAAGCGGGCCGAATTCCTTTCGGGGGACAAAAGTACTCAAAAAAATTGGAAAATGAAAGAGGAGTATTGAAAAATCAAAGATTTGAGTCTGTCCGAAACTCTATTTTTTTATTTTTCAATAGATAAAGCTCTTTCTACATATATTTGTCCCGTTTCATACCTCACCACTTTTACTTCGGTTCCTTTTTCAATAAAGTCTTGTTCAGAAATGGCGTCATAAGTTACATCATCAATTCGTACTTTTCCCGAAGGACGCAAAACGGTAGCCGCTATTCCTGTTTTTCCAACCATCTCCACTCCTACCATCGAAACGCCTATGTATCCTTCATTTTTATTTAGAGTAGTTTCCAACGCCATCTTTTTAAACAAACCTTTGCTACCTATTTTACTACTAATGTATATTATTAAACCAAAACTGAGCACCATACCAGCTGTTACTGTCAATAAAGCGGCACTAATAGCGCCAGTTTTAACGGCTTCAAAATTAAAATCCACATTATTGATTAAGCTCAGCACCAATCCTCCCATTACCAACACAATGCCCGAGATGCCAGCAACGCCAAATCCGGGTATTACAAACAACTCTAAACCGAGCAGCAGTAATCCAATGACAAACATCAGAATTTCCCAGTTGGCCGCCAGTCCATCCATATATAAAGGTGCAAAATACAGTACGGCGGCAGTAATGGAAACTGCTAGGGGAAAACCAATGCCAGGAGCTTGCAGTTCGAAGTAAATGCCTCCAATGATGAGCATTATTAATACGCTTTGAAAAGCCCCATTCATCAAAAAACCCTTTAAATCATCCCAAATTGTAGGTTTATAGGTAATTAATTCGTAATCGCTAATTTTTAATTGTTTATCAATAACCTCTTCTAAATTTTCGGCCAAACCATCACAATAACCAAATTTCACAGCTTCGAGGGCAGTAAAAGTAAGTGTTTTGCCTGAATCTATTATGTTTGGAATAACAGTACGGTCATCAACCATAGCTTCGGCTATAAGGGGGTTTCGTTTCCATTGGTAGGTTGTATCTTTTCCGTTAATGATGGTATCCTTACCATGCGATTCGGCGGTGGCACGCATGGTGGCTCTCATATACGACTGATATTTATCGGGCATTCGTTCTGCATTTTGATTTACCACCGTGGCCGCACCAATGCTGGAACCGGGACGCATAAATATCTTGTCGCACGCAATGGCTATCAACGCACCGGCAGATGCCGCATTATTATCAACAAAAGCATACACTGGAATTTTACTATTTAGAATCTTTGTACGAATAGAATCGGCATATAAAACCTCGCCACCGTAAGTATTGATATGAATTATAATTAGGTCAGCTTGAAGAGAATCTGCTTGAACAAATCCCTTTTGTATGTAAATCCATGTGGTAGAGCCTATTTCCTTTTGTAGGTCTATAGAGAAAATAATTTTAGGCTGCATTTTAGTTGCAGATAAAGAGCCAAAGACACTCACAACTGTTAGAAATATAAAAATAAAATAAATTTTGCGCATATCGATACTAATTTAGACTGCAAATGTACGGATAATTAGAAAATAACTGGTATATTTGTACCGAAATCTAAAACTAATATTTTAGATAGAGATCTTTGTTTTTCATTCTTCAGTATAGACAACTGACAATCATTTACTCGTTTCTATTTCAGAAAGTATTTTTCCATAAAATTCGTTTTAGAAAAAAGCTGACTTAGTGTTGTATCACTGGGTTTTATTTATTCACACATAAAACAAAACAGTATGAAAAACGTTCAGTTTGAGAATGATTTGGTAGCCTTGCAAAGTAACATGCGTAATTTCGCTTTTTCACTCACGCTTAACCGTGATGACGCCGAAGACTTACTGCAAGACACTACGCTCAAAGTATTGGATAACCAAGAAAAGTTTGTCGATAATGTAAACTTTAAAGGTTGGGTGCTAACTATTATGAAGAATATCTTCATTAATAACTATCGTAAAATAGTTAGAAACCAAACTGTAGTTGACAAAACCGAAGACTTGCATCACTTGAATTTGCCACAAAATTCAGGGTTCGACAGTCCAGAAGGCTCTTATGCCATAGGTGAAATTACGAACAGTATTGCAGCATTTGCTGATGAATATCGTGTTCCATTCTCCATGCACATACAAGGATTCAAATACGAAGAAATTGCACAAACCATGAGTTTACCGATTGGTACAGTGAAAAGCCGAATTTTCTTGGCTCGCAAAAGACTCCAAGAACAATTAAAAGATTATCGTTATTAAACCAATATATTATTTGACTCAATTCGTTGACAAATAATTGAAAAAAAAATCAACCCAAAACAAAAGACCGAAGAACAACTTTCGGTCTTTTTTTGTTTCCAAAAAAAAGACTAATGTTATGTTATGCAATTTATGACGTATTGATTAACTATTAAGTTGTTACTGCACAGAATTTTAAATCCCCAGATAGTTAGCTCTCGGGGAAGACAAATCAATACATCACCCGTAATTGAATTTATTTTTAATTCACATTAACCCCTTTAAAAAATACAATTATGAATACAGCACTTATTATGCTTGGAAGCAACAGCAATGCCGATCAAAACATTGACTTATCCAAAGAAAAGCTGTTGGAGCACTTCGAAATTGTTTCGCAGAGCACCCGAATAATAACTCAACCTCATGAAAAACATTACATTAGTGATTTTCATAATGAAGCTATAAAAATACTATCGGCAGAAACGGCCGATGAAACAAAGAATATTTGCAAACAAATAGAAATGGAGCTAGGACGAACTGCCGAAAGCAAGAAAACAGGAAGCGTCCCCATTGACATCGATTTAATTTTCTGGAACGAGAAATTGATACACGACGATTATAATCGATTTGACTTTGTAAAAAAGTGCGTGGATGAGATAAGATAAAGAAATTGAAAATTTGAAAATTTGAAAATTTACGTAAAACTCACAACCACAAAGTGGTTAAATGTGATTAGCCATGTATGAAATGCATGGTTTGAGAATTAGCCATGTATGAAATGCATTGAAATTGGTGTGTATTTAGATAAAAATACTGTATATTTGTAGCCCCACGAATGAACATAAAATTACATACCACATACTACTATTATTATGAAGCATTTCCCACCATCAGAATTGATTATTAATAACGATGGAAGCATTTTCCATTTGCACCTGAAGCCCGAACAACTAGCTGACAATGTGATTCTTGTGGGCGACCCTGGACGCGTAGCATTGGTTGCAGCCTATTTCGACACGCAGGAATGCTCGGTTTCTAGTCGTGAATTCAACACCATTACGGGCACCTACAAAGGGAAACGCATTTCGGTAGTTTCTACTGGCATTGGCACTGATAACATCGACATCGTGATGAACGAATTGGATGCTTTGGCCAATATCGACTTTGCTACACGTACCGAAAAACCAGATTTCCGTCAACTTACCATCATCCGCATTGGCACATCGGGGGGCATGCAACCCGAACTTCCGCTTGGTTGTTTCCTTATTTCCGAAAAATCTATCGGCTTTGATGGCATGCTCAATTTCTATGCTGGACGTGATTCGGTAAGCGATTTGCCTTTTGAAGAAGCCATGAAAAAACATTTGGTATGGAATCCACAATTGGCAGCACCTTATGTGGTAGATGCTGACGAAGAATTGGTAAATAGAATAGGACAGAATGATATGCTGCGAGGCGTAACTATTTCGGCAAATGGATTTTATGGACCACAAGGGCGCGTTTTACGAATCGATTTGGCGGATATGCAATTGAATGATAAAATTGAAAGTTTTCGCTACGGCAATTATAAAATCACCAACTACGAAATGGAAGGATCGGCTATAGCAGGACTATCTAAACTAATGGGGCACAAGGCTATGACGGTATGTTGCATTATTGCCAACCGTCGTGTAGAAGCTGCAAATACAGATTATAAACAATATATTGAAGACCTAGTGGTGATGGTATTGGATAGAATTTAAATAAACTAACCACTAAAGAAGGAAAAAGCCTCCTAGCCCATAAAGGGGAAATATTCACCCCGCCCTCCGCGATAGCTATCGGGACGACACCCCTCTAAAGGGGAACTAATTACTTATGGGTCTTATACTTTCCATTGAGTTAAAAACATGTTATTTCACTTGCTTCATTTTTAGCGAGCAAATTATTTTGACAAATAAAACAACCCTCTTTTATTCCATCTATTAGGGATAATGGTTCATCTTTTTACATTATGACAACAACCATAACAGCCATTTCTACTGCTCCCGGTGTGGGAGGTATAGCGGTAATTCGTATTTCGGGACCAGATGCTTTACAACATTGTAATGCCATTTTTATAGCCAAGAAAAAAACTGATTCCATACTTTTACAAACACCTAATACCGTGAGCTTTGGTAGTATTGTTGATGCTAAAGCTGAAATTGTTGACGATGTTTTGGTTAGCGTGTTTCATGCACCTCATTCATTCACAGGCGAAGATGTGGTGGAAATATCCTGTCATGGTTCGTTGTTTGTGCAACAAAAAATACTACAACTGCTTCATCAGCAAGGTTGTACCTTGGCACAGCCAGGTGAATTTACGCAGCGTGCTTTCCTGAATGGTAAAATGGACTTGTCGCAAGCCGAAGCAGTAGCCGATTTGATAGCATCAACCTCAGCCGCATCGCACCGCATGGCTATGAACCAAATGCGGGGTGGATTTTCCAACGAACTGATAAAACTCAGAACCCAGCTGCTCAATTTTGTATCGTTGGTGGAATTGGAACTGGATTTCAACGAAGAAGATGTGGAATTTGCCGACCGTACCCAGCTAAAAAAAATGGCTACGGCAATTGAAAAGTTAATTTCGAAGCTGGCAGATTCTTTTCAAGTGGGCAATGCACTGAAAAATGGAATTCCCGTGGCTTTGATTGGCGAAACTAATGTAGGAAAATCGACATTACTCAACTTGCTGCTGAACGAAGAAAGAGCCATTGTATCTGATATTCATGGCACTACGCGTGATGTGATTGAAGATTTGATAAATATAAACGGCATTACTTTTCGTTTTATCGACACTGCCGGCATACGTGACACCAAAGATAAAATTGAAAGTCTGGGCATTGAGCGCACCTACAAAAAAATAGAACAAGCCGCCATAGTACTTTGGATAGTGGACTGCACCGAGCTGAGCGAGCATTCCGAATGGCTCACCGAGCGCATTGCCAAACGTGCTGCTGGTAAAAAAATCATACTGGTATTCAACAAAATAGATAAAATAGCAACCGATGAACGGGAAGTGCTAAGTCAACTTTTCGAGCAATTTGAGGGCGAACGCATCTACATTTCGGCCCGCGACGGTATCAATACCGACGGACTGCACAAAGCATTGATAGCTGCTGCGCAACTTCCCGAAATCAATTCGGGCGACGTGGTGGTTAGTAACGTCCGCCACTATGAAGCGTTACAAAATGCCCATTCTGCCATTTGTCGCGTTATCGATGGTTTGGACACTGGAATTACTGGCGATTTTCTCTCGCAAGACATCAGGGAGTGTATCCATTATTTGGGGGAGATTACAGGAAGTATCTCGAACGATGAAATCTTGGGGAATATATTTGGAAAATTCTGTATCGGAAAGTAGGATTTTGACATTTAAATTAATAGTTAATCCATGATTATCGGAGCATTTTTTTACATCAAAAAGGTTTATGAATAACCGAAAGTTATGAAACTAGATAAAAAAATATCAATAATTTGGAGATGAAGTAAAATAAATAGAAAATCACAAGTAAAATAATGAAATCATTATTATCTTTGTAAGCTCATATAATAAGACTAAATTGCTATGTTGAACAAAGAATTGAAGAAAGAAAAAAAGGTTCTTGAAAAAGAGCTGCTGTTTTTTCTTTCTTATTACAAGGAAGTTTCATCGAGGTCGGAAAAGGTTAAAGATTACTTCGATAGCCAAATTGAGATAATTACGGAAAAACTAAAAGAAATTGGACATTAATTAACCAATCCAAACAAGGAGAGGACAAAACATAAAATTATTATGAAAGAAAAAATTGATGAATTAAAACAAGCATTCTGTAATGCCAAAACTGACAAAGAACACGATGCTATTGATATGCAGATGCAACTATTAATAAATGAAAATCCGGATGAATTTGCTCAATCAATGGTAGATTCGGCAAAGGATACCGCAAATAAAGCCACAAATTTAGTAATGCGACAAAAATTGGAAAATGTAATTCCTGCTATATCATTGGTTTACATCGCCAAAAAGTATTTTAACAAAACCGATGCGTGGTTATATCAACGTATCAACGGAAATATGGTAAACGGTAAACCTGCACAGTTTACCCAAGAAGAAAAGAATACACTTGCCAATGCGCTCAAGGATCTGAGCATAATGCTGCAAGAGACTTCAGTTAGGTTGGTCTAAATAAAGATTGATTTAATAACAATTAAAGCCCCACCATACAGGGTAGGGCTTTTTATACGATAAAAAGTAGCATAGGTGAGTATCTGAAATACTCCAGTTTTGAATTAGGCGATTTTGTGAAAGTGGAAGTTTCAAAAAACAATATTGTGACACAAAAAAATTGAGCACAGAATTGTTAAGCGTCTTATGCATTAAAAATCCAGCACTTTTGAAGATTACAAAACATCTATTCCGCCATTTGCCGCGTTATCGACGGTTTGGACTCTGGAATTACTGGCGATTTCCTCTCGCAAGACATTCGTGAGTGTATCCATTACTTGGGGGAAATTACTGGAAGTATCTCGAACGATGAAATCTTGGGGAATATATTTGGGAAATTTTGTATCGGAAAATGAAAATTGATATTCAAAAAGAATCTCACTTTATGAAATTAAACCGTCATTGGAAAGAAAAATTCTATGACGGTTTTTATTTTTTTTTAATTCAAAGTTATGTAAAAAATAAAGTGTATTTTTGTAACTAAAAATTACAAAATTCCTTTCCATGACTTTTAGACCAATATATCGAAAACATCAACAAACGCTACAAATTGGGTAATGCACTGAGCACACTTTCCGAGGCGATTTACAACAACTGATTGAAAGCATAGTTCCCGAAATATCGGCAACCAACGAACCCAAAAGGCAGAAAAGTGGTGTGCCCGATTATATATTGATGAAAAAGGATATTCCGGTGGGTTTTATCGAAGCCAAAGACATTGGCGATAAAGACATGGAAGGTGCAAAAAAGAACGGTAACAAAGAGCAGTTCGACCGTTACAAAGCATCATTGGGCAATCTGATTTTTACAGATTATTTGAGCTTTTATATTTATCACGATGGTGAATTTGTTAGCAAAGTGAGCATTGCCACTCTCCAATTCCCCAAATTCCCCTTTAGAGGGGTGCCCGTAGGGCGGGGTGGAAATAAAGTATTATGCCGAAAGGCATATTTTTGTATTTCTCTTAAAGTAAATTAACAAAACTAGAAACCAGACTAACTATAAAGTAACCATGAAAACCTACAATGAGAATTTAGTTACTGAAGCATTTCCGCTTCTCTATGCTCCCTTTGCAAGTTATCCAACAGATAAGGTAATAATCAATGATGTCACTATTTATCTTCAACCAATTATAGAATTACCGTACAATCCGGCTCTTAAACAGCGTGCTAAAGAATTACGACAAGCTGAAAACCTGCCCGAAGTATTGTTTTGGATGCAAGTTACTAAGGGAGGATTTCATAAAATTGATTTTGATAGACAACGTATTATTGGTAGTTTTATAGTTGATTTTTATATAAAGAAACTCGGATTAATTATTGAAATTGATGGTTCGAGCCACATTGGAAAAGAGGAATATGACAAAGAAAGGGAGGATTATTTAGTTTCATTTAGTTTGAAAGTGTTTAGAATTCAGGTGATTGATGTAATGAAAAGAATGACAACAGTTCTGAGAGATTTGGAGAAATATATTATTGAAAATTATGGGGAGAAAGAAGTTGTAAAATAATCCTTGGGTGAAGATTAATAATTACACCTTGTCTAGGGCGAAGAAAATTATCCACCCAGCCCTACGGGCACCCCTCTAAAGGGGAATTAGAGATTGCAATGAAAAATAAATAATTTAATTATCATCAATGAAACTCCAATACGCTTCCGATTTACACATAGAATTCTCTGAAAACAAGTCTTTTCTGAAAGCAAACCCGTTGCAAATAGTGGGAGATGTATTGCTGTTGGCTGGTGATATTGTTCCTTTTGCGGTAATGGATCAGCACAAAGATTTTTTTAGTTTCCTGTCTGATAATTTTGCTACTACCTATTGGATTCCGGGCAATCATGAGTATTACGGCTTTGATTTGGCTACAAAATGTGGCGTGCTGAACGAGAAAATAAGAAGCAATGTTTCTTTGGTGAATAACATTTCGGTGATGCAGGAGGATGTGGAGTTTATCTTTTCTACGCTTTGGAGCAAAATAAGTCCTGCTTACGAATACCAAATTGAGCGGAGCATGAGCGATTTCCATGTTATCAAATACGGTAAATTCCGACTTTCGGCTCAACGGTACAATGAGTTACACGTACAAAGTTTAATGTTTCTACAACAGGAACTTGCAAACCATACGGCTACGAAAAATGTGGTAGTTACTCACCATGTTCCCACTTTTCACAATTATCCCGAAAAATACAAAGGAAGTGTGCTTAATGATGCTTTTGCGGTAGAATTATTCGATTTGATTGAAGCTACAAGTCCCGATTATTGGATTTATGGACATACCCATGGTAATACGCCAGATTTTGAAATTGGTAAAACTCGATTACTTACCAATCAATTGGGATATGTGAAGTATGGCGAACAGTACATGTTTGACACGAAAAAATCAATTTATATTTGATTATCAGAACAATAAACCTATATTTGCACAATAAACTATACAGATTTATTGTACAAATATAGGTTTACTATTAAATAAAATGAATATGAAGCAGTTAAGGCAATACCTCTACGAAACACTGGGAACTGAAATACAACCTGAACCAATAGCCAAAGAGCAATTGAACAAAATGCCTTTATATATCAATGAAACATACAATTTGTTTGACCTTGTTCTTTTCAACCAAAATTTGTTGCTAGCAGAACAAAAGCAAGTAAACAATTTTAGTATTTCACAAACCGAGAAACATTTCGATTTTCTAAAAAATACATTTTCAAAAAAAGTTGTATTCATTTTAGCTGAGATTACGGCGATTAATAGAAAACGATTGATAGAAAAAGGCATTAATTTTATTGTACCAAATAAACAAATTTATTTACCAGAGTTATTATTGGATTTAAGGGAAAGTTTCAGTAATCCAAAAACAAAACGTAAAACAGAAAAACTACTCCCATCAGCACAGTTTTTGCTCATTTATCATATTTTACATCGAAATGACGGTTGGCAAATAGAGGAACATTCATTCAAGGAAATTGCAAAAAAAACGGGTTATACAGCCATGGCTATTACCAATGCAGTGGAAAACCTTAAATACCATGAAATCATTGAGATAAAGGGTGAGAAAGAAAAGTTTATTAGATTTATTAACGATAGGCATGAAATATGGGACAATGCTGTAAGACGTGATTTATTGATAAATCCTGTTTTAAAGCAAGTATTTGCAGACAATAAAACAAATGTATTTATGCTGCAATCTAACGCTTCGGCATTGTCGGAATATAGCGATATGAACCCAAGTAAACAAAAATTCTATGCAATGGAAAAGAACAAGTTCTATGGATTAGAAAAAATTAATTTACTCTCAAGCACCAACTATTACGAAGGAGAATATTGTTTTGAAATATGGAAATATAATCCCGAAACTTTGGTGGGTAATCAACCAAACAATGCACAAGTAGTAGATCCACTTTCTTTATACCTGAGTTTAAGAGAAAGCAAAGATGAAAGAATTGAAATGGCTTTGGAACAATTAATAAATAAAGTAGAATGGTAAGAGGATTGGATGTATTTAAGAAATACTTTGAAGCTTACCCCGAAAACTATGTAATCATTGGCGGTACTGCTTGCGATTTGATTTTAGAAGAAGCAGGCTTTGTACCACGTGCCACGAAAGATATTGATATTATTTTGGTGGTGGAAGCTTTAAACACAAAATTTGTAACCCAATTTTGGCGGTTTATACAAGATGGCAATTACGAACGCAGAGAAAAAAACGATGACGAACGTAAGTATTACCGTTTTATGAAACCTGAAAATACAGAATTTCCATTTCAAATAGAATTATTTGCTAGAAATCCCAACTTGTTGGATTTTGACCAACAATCTTACCTCACTCTAATACCAGTGGATGATGATTTGACCAGGTCTTTCTGCCATATTGATGAATGATGACTATTATCATTATATGCTGGATCATAGTGTTCTTGAAAATGGTTTGCACCTTGCCAATATTGAAGCTCTAATTTGTCTAAAAGCAAAAGCATATCTTGAAATTATGCAGCGTATAGCCAATGGCAGTAAAGAAGATGTTAAACAACTCCGAAAACACAAAGGAGACGTGTTTCGATTGGCTGTAATGCTGACTGCAAACAATAAATTTGAATTGCCCGAAAGTATAAAATCTCACTTGCAAGCATTTATTGAAGCCATTGCCGAAGAATTACCCGACAAGGCTATTTTTAAAGAAATGGGGCTAAATAATGTATCGGTTGAAAACGTTTTGAGTCAAATAATCAAAAGTTTTGAGTTGG
>JAIFKQ010000001.1 GCA_020049515.1 Paludibacter sp.
CATCCGAAATTTCTATTGCGCTGCTCGAAGACAAACGCCTTGTAGAAATTAACCAGGAGGGACGTGAAGAACAGTTCGCCGTGGGAAATATTTATATGGGCAGGGTGAAAAAAATTATGCCCGGTTTGAATGCAGCCTTTGTAGATGTTGGTTACGAAAAAGATGCTTTTCTACATTATCTTGATTTAGGTTCCAATTTCAATACCCTTACTCAATTTACAACGCAAGCACTTAGCGACCGAAAAAAAGTGCCTGCGATTCAAAAAACAAAACTGCAACCGGAAATAGAAAAAAACGGTTCTATCAACGACATCCTAAAGCCGGGACAAGAAATTTTGGTACAAGTTACCAAAGAGCCTATCTCAACAAAAGGTCCACGTTTGACAGCCGAAATATCCATTGCCGGTAGGTTTTTAGTTCTTATTCCATTTGCCGAAAAAGTTTCAGTTTCGCAAAAAATCAAAACGGAAGAAGAAAGAATTCGTCTGAAACAACTCATTCAAAGCATTAAACCCAAAGGTTTTGGAGTTATTGTAAGAACAGTTGCCGAAGATAAAAAAGGTGCGGAGCTCGATAATGAATTGAAAATTTTGGTCAAACGATGGGAAGAAGCCATTGCCAAAACACAACAATCAAAAGGAGTTGCATTAATTTTAGAAGAATTAGGTCGTACGGTAGGAATAATTAGAGATTTATTCAGCCCGAGTTTTAAGCACATTCATATCAACGATCCTGTTGTTTTCACAGAGGTGAAAGACTATGTTGAATTAATTGCGCCTGATAGGAAAGACATTGTTAAATTATATACCGATGATGCACCGATTTATGATAGTTTTGGTATTACCAAACAAATTAAATCGGCTTTTGGAAAAACAGTTTCTTTTAAAAATGGCGCTTATTTAATTATTGAACACACTGAAGCACTACATGTGGTAGATGTAAATAGTGGAAATCGTTCAAAAGCAGGTAACGATCAAGAAGCGAATGCATTAGATGTTAATCTGGCTGCAGCAGACGAAATTGCAAGGCAACTTAGATTGCGTGATATGGGAGGCATTATTGTGGTTGACTTCATAGATATGCACGAAAATGAAAACCGCCAAAAACTATTTGATAGAATGCGTGAAAATATGGCCAATGATAGAGCCAAGCACAATATTCTGCCACTTAGTAAGTTTGGCCTGTTGCAAATGACACGACAACGCGTTCGTCCCGTCATTCATATCGATATTGAAGAAACCTGTCCTACATGCTACGGCCAAGGACGCACCAAACCATCAATACTATTTACAGACCAATTGGAAAGTAAAATTGATTATCTGGCTAACGAGTTAAAAATTAAAGAATTCACATTACATGTTCATCCTTATGTAGATGCTTATATCTCTAAAGGCATTTTATCGATGAAGTGGCAATGGAAACGTAAATACGGAAGAGGTTGTAAAGTAATAGCCGCACAAAAACTAGGCTTTTTGCAATACAAGTTTTACGACAAAAAGGGAATTGAAATTGACCTACAAGAAGAAATAGAAAAAATATCGTAATTGACTATAAAAAAAGAGGCTATCCCATTTTGGATAGCCTCTTTTCTGTCAATATAATTGTTTTTTACTGCTTATTGATATATACGTAATACCAAATGGATTTCATGCAGCCAACTCAGCTAAGCATTTTTATCTATTCTACTCTTCCAGTGCGCTCTGTACGAAGTTCTGTTTTTAATGGATTAGCACTATATTCATTGTTTCTTGCTCTGTTTTGAAATATATCATAAGCCATGTATAATGCTTGACGGAACGACTCTTCTGAAGCAATATTTTTACCTGCCAAATCATAGGCTGTCCCATGATCGGGGGAAGTACGAATAACGTTTAATCCGGCTGTGAAATTTACACCACTATCCATCGAAATAGTTTTGAAAGGTATCAAGCCTTGATCGTGGTACATAGCCAAAATAGCATCGAATTTATCGAAACTACCCGACCCAAAAAATCCATCTGCAGGATATGGCCCAACACATATTATGCCTAACTTTTCGGCCTGTTTAATGGCTGGGATAATCACTGTTTGCTCCTCAGAACCAATGACACCAGCATCGCCTGCATGAGGGTTTAATCCTAAAATAGCAATGCGAGGTCTGATAATTGAAAAATCTTTTTTCAGTGAATTATTTAATACAATTAGTTTGTCTAGAATCAATTTTTCGGTAATTTCAATCGAAACATCTTTTACCGGAATATGACCTGTAACTACTGCCACTCGCATAACATCGTTGGCCAACATCATTAGAGCAGGTGTTCCTGTCCCAAATTTTTCCTCGAGATATTCTGTATGACCAGGAAAGTTAAATGAGCTGGATTGTATGTTCTTTTTATTGATTGGTGCTGTTACAATAGCTTGCAATGCCCCTCTTTTTAAATCCTCAGTTGCACGCTCCAAAGCCAATAAGGATGCCTTACCTGATTCTTGTGTCGAAATTCCCATTTCTACTTTTATATCTTCATCTATACAGTTGATAATATTCACTCTTTTACTATTGATTTCTTCTATAGAATTTACGGTATTAAAGCTTAGTCCTTGAATGTCAAGTTGTTTTCTGTAAAAAGCAGCTACTTTTGACGAGCCATATATTACTGGAATAAAAGTGTCCAACATCCGTGGATCCGATATTGTTTTTAGAATTACCTCATAACCAATTCCATTTATATCGCCATGTGTTATACCAATGATAATTTTTTCTGTTTCCATATATTTGTTAGTGTTAATTTTTGGTCTTACTTGTTCAACTGTTATTGATTATTTTTTTCCTACTACCGATAATTCTTTCAGTGCATTTATTTCTTGAGGTAATTTAGCTGAATAAATAATTGCCTCTAGTTGGCGTATTGCATTCCCTTTTTTTGTTCCAGGCGCAAAAACGAATCCCTCAATGGTAATCACTCTTTGGTTAATTTCATCTAAACGTGTATGACTAATAAATGGACCACCCATAGCATTGCCATTTTTCATTTTCCAAAGTCCACGTATTTCTGCACTATATCCGTTATTTACATAAACCTCTTTGAAAGTTGGAGGATAGTATTTATACTCTGTACCTAAATATGATCCTTCTTGTTCGCCAGGAATATTTATTTTCATCACCGAGTCCCGTTTTGCAAGGATAAACTCTTTGGTGAAAGTTTTTTTATCCACATAAGGATAAGAATATATTACAATGTCTTGGCGTATTGTTGCATTGTCGTTTGTAATCCAATAGAAATCCTTTTTCTTAATCGATTTATTTATTCCCGTTATAATATCAATTTGAATTCCAAATTTAGTTTCAATTTCTTTTTTAGCATTGGCATTTACAATAGATTTGTTGAACTCGGTTTGTCTTTCGCGCTCAGTACGCAAGAAAAAATCCAATATATTAGCACCATATTGTTTCACAGTGCTTTCAAAAATTGAATCGTTTGACGCTTGAATATATACAACAGATTGTGGTTGAGCCCATTTATTTGTTGTGTAAATCACTTTTGGTTTTGTGTATTTAGCTGATATATCTGTTAGTAAAATATTTCGCGCAGGCTTTAACATGTCGTTGAATTCACTTTTGTTACAACGATTTATTTTCATATTAGGTTCCGATTGTGGAAGTCCTTCAATATCACTATCAAGTAATTTTACCACCGCCCTACCAGCATTTGCTTTCCATTGAGGCAAATCCATTACCACAAGAATTTCGTATTTACTACCCGAAACTGTAGGCAAAGTGTTGCCACCAGTATTGCATCCATTGGCAATTAAAACCAATGACAAAAGAATTAAAAGTTTGTTATTCATTTTGTTATTGAGTTTTGTTGTTTTTTATTTAGTTTGAATCTTTAGTTTTTGTGTTTGATAATTCTCAAATTGTAAGCCTTTTTTTTGTTAGAGCTATGCGTTTATTCTTTTCCATTTTCAAAAAAAGCTAAAATAGAAATGAATATTTTTTCTCTATCATTTTCATTCTCAATTGTTTCGAGTGGAAACCCAAATGAACAAATTTTATATTTTCCATCATACGCCACTCCAGCACTAAAATTATTTTCGGTGTATCTACAAATTGTATAGCCACCTTCTGAACTAGGCTCTATTGCGTCTGGCGATTCTACATAGTATGAAATTGCATTGGGAGTAGAAAAGTAATTGAAATCTAGTTTTTTGAATGATTTAATTGGTGAATTAATAATTTTTAATGCGCCTCCTACACTAGCTTTTTTTGTTCGATATTTATATTTTAAAATATTTTCTATAAATAGTTTATCTTCTGCTTTAGGATTTGATTGATCACATAAATCAGAAGCGATATATGCACCACTTATAATTAAGTTTCCGCCTTTTTGAGTATATGTTTTTAATGCTTGCTGCAAAGCTAATGGAAAAGTTTTGAATTCTGCTGCTTTTTTACTATTTCCTATGTAGGTCTGCTTTTGTTTACCTAAAATTAAGTCAATTATTTTGTATTCACTCATATCTACGGTACCCTTTACTATGCTTTCTACACTACATGATACAAAAGAATACCCTGCTGCTTTTATTGCTTTTCCATGTATGTAAGCGTAGTCAAAGCTATTTCCAGCTATCACTTTTGTTTCATAGTTGGCATAACTTGCACCAAATCCCGGCGAATCATCGTCTAACCAAGGTTTATTACGTTTGTATTCAATTTGTTTTCCCACAAAACTTATATCATTTAAATAGGGAACTCCAGGATCTTCGTCATTAATAAACCCAGCATAGGTGCTGTCTATTTGAAAGTTCGACGGGGCACTAATTCTCTCAAAGCCATTTACAATTAGTACTTCGGAAATATTATTGTGTGAGCGATATGCAGATAGTATTTCTGATGGAAAGCTTTCGCCACCTTTATTTAAGGCTGTTATTTTATAACTGTGTATTTTACCTGTAGGTACATTTAATGTTATTTTATTGGAATTAACTACTACTCCATTGTCGAAAGCACCATTTTCAATCCGTGTGTAAAGTACATATTTTTCGGCTACTGCAGTGGGCTCAATACTGTCAATTACAGGCAACCAACTGATTTCTAGCTTGTTGTTTTCGATGAACTTGCAGCTTACTTGTTTTACAGGCAAAGGTTGAACCACATACTCGGTTTTGCCAGATTTATTTCCAACCGAGGATAAATATTTGAGCATTCCTTTATAAATGGCTCTACTTACGGTAAATCGAAATCTAGGATCGAGCCCGTAGCGCATATCGGCAAAATTTTGGTGCGATAGTAATTCTAATAACATTGTAGGCACTTCTGGTGTGCGTGATTCACTATATGATTTGTTCCATAATCCCCGTCGAGTCCATTCTGGTGCAAATTGCTGCCTAATATCAGTCACTATTTGAGTCTGAATTATGTCGGTTAAGTCACGTGATGCCCAACGAGATACACCATTTTCAAAAACTGTTTTACCATCAGAATTTTGAATGCTACAAATACCCAAAGTGCCTATAATTGAATCATTTATAGTGGTGCCAGCATCGGAGTGAAATGCAAAAGCCAAATCAATAGGAACATTTAATCCATTTGCATTTGGAATAACACTCGAGCCACTGGCCATATAATTTACCCAGGCCCCGCGTGATTGGAAATCATCTGTATAATCGTTTTTGCCACTGCTTTTGCTATATACACTTTCAGGCATTCCCGCCCATTGCAGCCAATATCTAGCACCTTCCGTAAATCGTGGGTAGTTACTAATTTCGGGTTTGTAGTGTGTTGTTGGTTTCATTAAACTCACTCCTGAGGCAATGCTATCGGAGCTATTCTGTGTGGGACTGGCAGTTGTTTCGTAAGTACTTCGGGCAATATTTCCCATTCCACCTCCAAATTTTACGGCATCGGCAGTAACTATTTTACCGTCCTCATTGCTAAAATTGGTTAATACCACTTTGCATAAACTAGTCCTTCCTTTACCAAAATAAAAATGTCCAAGATAGAGCCAAGTACCTCCATACATGGTTTGATTTACCTGAAAATCTGTCTTCCCACCTTTATGAAAAACAGTGTATTGAGCACTTGATACACTGTTTTCTACGGCTTTATATGAAACATAGACCGCATATAACCCCGCTTCCGTAAAATTCGGCAACCATTCTATCCTACTGCTTTCATCCCAATTGTTCACCGTTTGAATTGTGCGATATGTTCCATAAGTAAATGGATTTTCGCCCTGTAGATATATTTTTTTTGAATTTGAAAAACCCTCGCCTAATCCTGTTTTCCAAGCTTTTCTGTCGTTATGCTCTCTGTAACGCGACTGATTATCTTTAATGTCGTTATCTACAATTAACTCATTAGTTTGCGTATCACGTTCTCGAGGTAATAATACATTGGCACCAGCATTTTCCAGCATTGGTGTTAAATAGGGTAGTATAAATGATTGTGTATAAAGGTCTTCTACAATTTGAAAAACTCTTGCTCGTTGCCATTTCCACCGAGTAGATTTTTGGTCGAAATGCCAACCATGACTTTGCCAAAGTGCTATATGCCTGTTAGTTAGGCCATTTGGGGTTAAATATGGCTTTGAAATGTTAATTAACAGTGGGGTTGAAGTTGGAGTTACGATAAATCTTTTATTATCATCTAGACTTTCAGTTCTATAAAAATTGGGAATTAAATCTTCAATATTTATATTTTCTATTTGACATACAAAAGAAAAACCAGAATACTTACTTCCCAATACTTTTTTAATAGCATTGTAGATACGCTTCACATTATCTGGTCGGAAAGGCATATTTCCTAATTTTTCATTGGCAGTGACTACAACTCTATTAGCATTTATACTTATATTTGATACATTTACTCTTCCAATAGATGTATAGCTGTTGATAATAACTGTAAGAGAATCAGCAATTTGATTCTCTATGTTTTTTTGTGCGTAAATATGATGGTTTGTTCCAGTTAAAAATAAAGTGATCAACCAAATTGAAATAATATATTGTCGCATATTTTTTTTGATAACATGGAGAATGCTTAATTAGTGAACTCGATTTATTGAAATAAGAAATTAAAAACTAAAGCGTTAAGATTGTTAGCGCCAAACCCAAAACGCGAAACTCGGAACCCGGAACACGGAACACGAAACCCTTCAACCTTTTTCGAGTGTTGATAATAAACCACAGGCGGCCGAAATATCTTCGCCACGAGAATGGCGTATGGTAGCAGTTACCCCATTGCTTGTTAAGTAATCACGAAAGAAGTTCATTTTTTCTTCGCTTGCAGGTTTCAAATCTACATTTGGGATGGCATGATAGCGCACCAAATTAATTCTACAATCAATCCCTTTGAGTATTTTTACCAATTCTACCGCATGTCGCATTGTATCGTTTACCCCATCGAATAGTATGTAGGCAAAAGAAACTCGGCGCTGTTTACTGAAATCATATTTACGCAGTTCTTCTAACACTTTGCTAAGTGGATAGGCCTTTTCGATAGGCATTAAATCTTCTCTATCTTTAGCAAAAGGTGAGTGCATGCTTACTGTTAAATGACAGTTTGATTTTTCCATAAATACTTTAATCCCTGGAATTATACCAATGGTGGAAACTGTAATTCGCCTTGGACTCCAAGCGTAACCATAGTCGGCAGTAAGTATATTTAATGATTGGAGTAGGGGTAAGGTATTGTCAAAAGGTTCGCCCATGCCCATAAAAACGATATTAGTAATGGAATCAGCTTCAGGAATTGATAAAATCTGATTGAGTATTTCGTTTGTAGAGAGCTGTGATTGGAACCCCTGATACCCAGTCATACAAAATTTGCAAGCCATTTTGCAACCAACTTGAGATGATACGCAAAGTGTGGATCTGTCCTCTTCGGGGATGTAAACAGTTTCGATAAAATGCCCTTCAGAAGTTTTGAATAGGTATTTTTTTGTGCCATCCTTCGATTCTTCTGTTTTTATAGGTAGCTCTCTCCCAATTTCATAATCTTCGGATATCAACAATCTGTTTTTAAGCGAGATATTAGTCATTTCATCAATGGTGAATGCCCGTTTTTTATAAAGCCAATCACAGATTTGTTTGGCGGTGAATGCAGGCAAACCCAACTCTGATACAATTGTTTTCAGTTCATCTAATGTTTTGCCTACTAATTTTATTTTGCTCATTGTTGATTTTATATAGCTATTTGCAAGAACTTTTTTCTATCCCAATATCATTGAAAGTTGTATCGTTTTTTTAGTTTAATAAATTCTTCAAACCAAAAATAAAAAAGAAAACGGAATGAAATTACTCATCCCGTCTTCAGTATTTTTTAAAGAAAATTAAAAGGCGAAATTAAAAGAAATTCAGGCGATTATCTACAATATCCGCTTTGTCTTTTAAGTCTTGAATTATCATATATGGTAATGAATAACTCATACGACTATTCAATTGCATTTTTTCCATTTTAGCATCAAAAGGTTGTGGATTTTCAACTTTATTGGCAGTACGTATAATGTAAACGCCAGCATTTCCTTTAATTGGGGCAGACACAGTGTTGAGTGCCATTACCGATGATTTACCTATTATGATAGGCTCGGCACCTGCTACACCAAATTGATAAGCAGCAAAATTAACCGCTGGTGCTACTTTTAATGAATCGCCCATGCTAGCGGCAAGCCCTTCCAACGTAGGGGTTTTTGCAAGTTGAGATGTTAACTCAGCTATCAACAATGCTGCCTTTTTATCCTTAATTATCTCTGCTTTTAATTGATCGGTAACTTTTTCGATAGAACGATACCCTTTTTCATTTACCTCGGTGGTTAGTGCTACTACAAATTCAGTTCCGCAATCAAATACATCCGATACATCGTTTTTGGAGCTTTTAAATGCCCATTGTACTATTTTACGAGATTGTGGCACGTCAGCGATTTTTTCGGTTGTTTCCATAATGTCTGTGGCAGGACGTAATATATAGCCTTTTTCTTTGGCTACTTTTTCAAATTTATCAGAAGTCATCCCCGCTGCAAATTGTTTTGCATCATTGTATATTTTACTGTATGTTTTGCTACTAGGTGCAACTTTACGTTCTAGAATTGCTAATTTAACTTTAGGGCGCGCTGGAGTTTTTTCCATTACTTGCATAATTTGTGTTCCCTGTGCCCCTTTAATAGTAAACACTTCATTGGTAGCTTTAGCGAATGCTGTAGTAGTTATTTCTTTATCCACACCAGTTACTCCATCTTGCAGCCAACCAATTTCTCCACCGTTGTCTGCTGTTTGTTTTACTGCTGAGTATTTTTGAGCCAATGCAGCAAAGTCAGCCCCTGCACGAATTGCAGCTACCAAGCTGTCTGCTTTGGCAACATCTTTTTCTACTAAAAAGATATGACGAAGTTTTACTGAATCGGATTGTAGGATACCTGCTTGCATTATTTTGGCCATGGTGTAAGTGTTATTTACGAACACTGGACCAACTATATCGCCTGTTTTGCCTCCAAAAGCAAATGCTTTTAAAGTAGCTGGAACTGTCAATAATGAATAATTTCGTCCGTCATACATCACATCCGAGTTGGAGTTTACTAAACCTACTATGTCTTCTGTGGTTTTAAATTCGGCACTTAATTTGTTAATCCAAGCCTCTGCTTCTGTATAGTCCTCTTTTAGAGGTTTGATGTAAAACGTAACAAAATTAATAGCGCGGTTTGCACCTTGTTTATACTGCTCCTTTTGGTTGTTATATCGTTCTTTTATTTCGCTGTTATCAACTTTTACTGCAGAATCGGAAACCATAAAGTATGGTTTTACATAATATGCAACATCCACACTTACTTTGCGGTCTTGGTAGCTCATTTTGGCATCAAGGCTGTTAGCCGACACAGCTTTAGAAATAAGTGCAGTATATTTTTCCTGTAAAAGACTATTTTTAATTGTTTTTTCCCAAAATAACCAATAGCTTTTGGCCTTAGCAATTTGTTGTTTCATTTCATCATTAGCAGGAGTTTCCTCTAGGCTGTTTAGAAATTGTATTAACATAGTACGGTTAAATTGACCATTTTCCCCCGCAAAAGCACGTCTTTGAGTAATTAATGGGTGAATATTATTTCCAATTAGTCTCTCAGAGAGTTCATCGGCGCTCACAGCTAGTCCTAATTTCTTGGCCTCGGCGTTAAGTATTTTCTCATTAACCAAACTTTCCCACACTGATGCGCGAAGCTGAGTGGTCATTTGTTCATCAAGCTCGCTTTTTCCAGTTTCAATTTTATAAACCTCAGTCATTTGCTCGATTGCTTCTGAGTATTCTTTAATATTAATTTCCTCGCCTACTATATTTGCAACAATTTCTTTCGATTTGTTGAAGTAGGAAGAGCCTGAATTTAAAAAATCGCCTACAATAAAGGCCAATAATGCTAGTCCTACAACTACTAATAGTAAAACTCCTTTGCTTCTAATCTTGTCTAATACTGCCATTTTTTTGAAATTAATTTGTATTTTTTATGTTTGATTTTTTTGACTTAATTTGAGGGCACGAATATACAAAAAAAAACTAGATATTTGTGTTTTATAAAAAATAATCTTCCAATTTTGATTAAATAAGTATCAATTCGATTTTTGTTTTACAGATTTTCAATCCCTACTCTCACTAATTCTATTCTGTTATTTGTAACCTTCACGCATTTTACTGTGAAATTATCAATTCGTATCACTTCATTCAATTTTGGAAAATGTTGATGGTGAAATAGTATAAAGCCAGCAATGGTTTCATAATTATCTGTTTCAGGCAGTTCCAAGTTAAATTTTGAATTGGCCATTTTTACTTCCAATCTACCCGAAAATAAGAATTCATTTTCATTAGTTTGCTCAGCTACATAATCATAGCTGTCATGTTCATCTTCTATTTCGCCAAAAATTTCTTCAATAATATCTTCTAATGTAATAATGCCAGCCGTACCACCAAACTCATCTATTACCACTGCTATGCTTTTTTTTTCTAGCATAAAGATCTTCATCAATTTTTGTGCAGCCATATTTTCTGGCACCATTGGAATAGGATTAATTTGATTTTTCCAATCCTTTTGGTGTTCAAACATTTCGGACGAATGAATATAGCCTACAATATTATCTATACTTTCTTTATAAATAGGAATTTTGGAAAATCCAGTTTCTATAAATGTTTCTTTGAGTGTTTCTACATTTGTGTCATAATCCAACGCTATTATTTCGGTACGAGGAATATAACAGTCACGCAACTTTACTTTTGAGAAATCGAGTGCGTTTTGAAATATTTTAACTTCATTATCTAGCTCTTTTTCATTTTGATGGTTATCAGAATTTTCTTGTAATAAGTAGTTTAAATCAATGCGTGAGAATACATTTTCATGTGTTGTTAAGCTAATTTTAATTCCAATTGTTTTTAAAATTGTTAGCGAAATCCAAGTGCTAAATCGGGAAATAGGATACAATCCAATGTAAAAAAACAATAAACCCCAAGAAAAAACCCTTAACCACAGATTGGGGTTAATTCTAAAAATAGTTTTTGGTAGAAACTCACCTGTTATTAACACAATTGCTGTAGCTAATATCATTTGTGTAAGTGTAATAAGAAATTGACTTCCAATAATACTCTGAAGTGGAGGAGTCAAAACTTCGGCCATTAATAAGCCGTATATCACTAAGCTGATATTATTTCCCACTAGCATGGTGGAAATGAATTGCTGGGGATGCTTATAAAAAATAGTAAGAATAGAAGAGGTCATATTTCGTTGTTTTTTGTCAAGCTCAAAACGTAATTTGTTTGAACTGACAAATGCAATCTCCATCCCTGAAAAGAAAGCAGAGAGAAATAGGGCGAAAATAATGAAAGAAAAACTATTCAAAATGAAGTTTTCTAAGAGTTTTTGATGTAAATTGAGCGCAAAGATACATAATTTTAGGCTGAAATCCATTATTTCAGTGATGATTTCATTTGATTTTGACATCCTAAATCTTAAAACATATAGGGTTGGCTTGTATTTTAGCTCATAAATTGAATGTGTTTGAATATTTTTAATTTTTTAGTTAGTTCAAATAGTGATAATTACTGTTACTTATCAAAATAGTACAGGAATTATTTGTGGCTATATTTGTCAGTTTAAAAAAAAGAAGTATCTTTGCACTCGCTTTTGAAAAAAAGATCTAGTAGCTCAGTTGGTAGAGCACATCCCTTTTAAGGATGGGGTCCTGGGTTCGAACCCCAGCTGGGTCACATTTTTTTCAATTGCCAATTATAAAGTTTGATGATTTAGTAGCTCAGCTGGTAGAGCACATCCCTTTTAAGGATGGGGTCCTGGGTTCGAACCCCAGCTGGATCACAGTAATTAACAACCTTCTGAATCGTTTTGATTTAGAAGGTTTTTTTGTTAACCATACCTTTGGTTAATTAGTGACCACTACCTAGTTTTTTTTATAATACTATTGAGCAATCCTTCGGCATTTCCTCAAAACATGCCTATATTCAAAAGCTCACCTTAACTTACAACGCTTTCGAATATCGATTTTCCCCAAAATAATACCGGAGATAAATATTTCATTAAGAAAAAAAAAGTTGTAAAATAACCGATTTTTATTATATTTCATATTTGATTTTTAACGCATTATTTCATAAGGTATTAACACCAAATTCATACTTTTCTATTATCTTTAGGCTCAATTCAAACAGAATAATCACTTTTTATGGAAAAGATAAGTACCAATGAAGTCCTTGAATGGGCAAAAGAGTTTCTTGCTAAATCTGAAAGGGAAATAACCAAGGAAGAGTTAAAAGAACGAAAGAAATATGCCATTCTGGTTCAACGTCCTAACGATAAAATATTACTATTAAAAATGCTTGATGAATCGTCGCAAATTCATAGTAGTAAAATCCTTGCAAAGCGCATTAAAGTTTTGATAGCGCGTTATGGTATTCCAAAATTTTTCAGCAAAACGGATGCTTTTATGCTGAGGTTATTTACATCGTTTGGCTATTTGTTTGATTTTATTTCCGTACCAATTTTCAAAAAAAAATTGCGTTCGGATACCTCCAAAGTGATTATAAACGAAGAACCTTCGTTGTTGAACCAACATTTGAGTGCCCGCAGAAAACAAAGAATTGGTCAGAATGTAAATTTATTGGGCGAAGTGGTGTTGGGTGAAGCTGAAGCCGACAAAAGATACTATCATTATTTGGAAGCATTGAAACATTCTCAAATAAATTATATATCAATAAAAATATCCGGTATTTATGCCCAAATAAACCCATTTAATTACGTTCAAAATAAAATAGATTTATGCGAAAGATTGATGCGGATTTATGAATATTCCATCGAATTTCCATACATAGATGACAAGGGAATTGCTAAGTCCAAATTTGTAAACCTTGACATGGAGGAGTATAAAGATACTGAATTGACCATTGATGTTTTCAAAACGGTTTTGAGTTTACCACAATTTAAAAATTATTCGGCAGGAATAGCGGTACAAGCTTATTTGCCAGATGCTTGGCATTTTCAAACTGAATTACTTACTTTCGCTAAAAAAAGATTATCGGAAGGTGGTGCAGCTCTAAAAATGCGCTTGGTGAAAGGTGCCAATTTGCAAATGGAATCAATTATTTCGTCGCTCAAAGGCTGGGAAAATCCAATTTATGACACCAAAATTGAAGTGGATGCCAATTATCTACATATATTGGATAGGGCTTTGGAACCTGAAAATGCTAAAGCCATGCATGTTGGAGTGGCTTCACATAACTTTTTTAGCATCGGTTATGCATATTTATTGAGCACTAAAAATAATGTAGAAAAATTTGTTACTTTCGAAATGTTGGAAGGCATGGCTAATCATTTGCCACGAGTACTGCTAGGGCTAGGCAAACAGACTATTTTGTACACACCAGTAGTTAAAGACGAACATTTTTTAAATGCCGTTTCGTATTTGGTACGCCGATTGGACGAAAACACGGGTGTGGATAATTTTCTGAGTTACTCCTTTAATTTAAAGTACGGTAGCGAGCAATGGAGTTTTTTGGAACAACAATTCCTGGAAGCTTTTAAGCTAAAAGATACAGTTTCGGATGTGCCAAAAAGGACACAAAACAGAAGAAACCCCTTGCCAAAAATTGGAATTTTTGATACTATTTCAGCGAAAAAAACAAACTTAAAGTCAACTGATTTAGGGGCAAAACTCGAAACACAAAACACAGCTTGTCCCAATATGTCGGGAAAATACGAAACATTCTTCAACGAGCCCGATACCAATTTTGATTTACGACCAAACAGACTTTGGGCAGATGAAATTCGCACCAAATGGAGAAAATCAATCAGCGATATGCCTTTGCAAATTCCAATTCAAATTGGAGAGAAAGAATTGATTTCAAAAAAGAAAGTTGAGTACTTCGATCACAGTCAAGTAGATAACATTAAAGTTTGTGAGTTAAGTTTATCTAATTTAGAACAAGTGACTGAAATTTTGTCTGTAGCCGAAAAAGATGCATGCAATTGGAGGAAAACTACGTTGGCCGATCGTAGCAAAATACTGTTTCAAGTAGCCGAAAATTTGAGTACAAACAGAGGAAATCTCATTGGATGCATGGCGGCTATAACTGGAAAAACCTTTGCTGAAAGCGATGTGGAAGTCTCTGAAGCCATAGATTTTTGTAGATATTACCCCATTTCGATGCAAGCTTTTGCCGAGCTAAAAACTATTACGCTCACTCCAAAAGGGATTGTGTTGGTAATTCCGCCTTGGAACTTTCCCTTGGCAATTCCAGTTGGTGGAGTTGCTGCAGCTCTCATTGGGGGCAATAGTGTAATTTTGAAACCCGCCACGGTAGCATTTCCTGTGGCTTGGGAGTTTGCCAAGTGTTTTTGGGATGCCGGTGTTCCCAAAGAAACTATGCAGGTAGTTTGCACAGATGGACGCCAATCGCTGAATTTTCTAACTTCTCATCCTTTCATCAAACATATAATTTTGACTGGAGGCACTGACACAGCATTTCATTTCTTGAAAAATAATCCAACCTGTCCGCTTTCGGCCGAAACGGGTGGAAAAAATGCTATCATTCTCACTGCCAGTGGAGACCGTGACCATGCAATTCAGAATATTGTCACTTCTGCTTTTAGTAATGCGGGTCAAAAATGCTCCGCATGTTCCTTGTTGTTGCTTGAAAAAGAAGTATATACACTGGAAGCGTTTGGGATGGTGGCAATGTGGTGGGGCCAATGATAACTTATGAAAATGACAAATTGATGCATGCCATCAAAAATTTGGAAGACGGCGAATGGTGGTTGGTGAAACCCGAATTTGTTGACAAAAGGCGTTATATCTTAAAGCCCTGCGTAAAATGGGGAGTTAAACCAAGTAGTTATACCTTTAAAAATGAGTTGTTTGCACCACTTTTGGCCGTAGTTTGTATTGATAGTTTAAAACAAGGTATCGAGTTTGTAAATGCATCGGAATATGGGTTAACTTCAGGTTTGCAAAGCCTAGACGAAAACGAACAACTGATATGGAAAAACAGTATCGAAGCTGGAAATTTGTATATCAACCGCGGAATAACTGGTGCCGTTGTGAGCCGACAACCATTTGGAGGCATGAAACAATCCGCTTTTGGAAGTGGAATTAAAGCGGGAGGAAAAAATTACGTTTCTAGCTTTTTGAATATTAAGGAGAATGTACAAATCGCTGAAAATAAAGATGTTGAAATTGTGTTGTATAGGTTCAAGACTCTCCTAAGACTATTAAATTTTACAGATAAATTCCGTTTTCAAAAAGCTGTTGAAAGTTATTTATACAATTGGGAAATTGAATTTTCGCAAGAAAAGGACGAGCATCAAAAAAAAGGGGAACACAATACATTTAGATATTTGCCATTAAATAATATAGCTTTACGAGTGAATGATAAAGATGAATTGTGCGATGTTTTGATGGTATTGGCTGCAGCCGGCATTGCTAATACGCATTTAACTTTGAGTATGAGTGCCCAAGAAAAACAATTTGAAGGATTGAAGAATTGCAATCAGTGTGAATGCAAGCTTATTGTGCAATCTGAATCTGATTTTTTGAAAGACATGTACAAATATGATCGTGTAAGAACCTGTAGCAGTGCACTTTCAATAGAGTTTTATGAACATGCAGCAAAAATAGGAAAATACATTGCAACCGCCAAACCACTTACAGAAGGGCGTATAGAAATGCTTCATTACTTGAAAGAGCAAAGTATAGCATTTGAATATCACCGGTATGGAAGTATCACGGAAACAGTGGAATAATGAAAAGAACATAAAGGTTCGAATAAAGGTCACTCCGTTTACCTTCACACATATAAAGTAGTTTTTTTATCAGGAAACTTTACATTTAAAACCTTACGTTGGGACGAAAATAAAAATGGAATAAAACAATGTTGTACTTTATTGCGTTATTTTTCTAATTATACTCATTTTATTTAATAACTAAACAAATTCAAATGGCAGATAAACACATAGTAAAAACAGAATGGAAAGGCGATATTGCTTTTGAAGCAGAGATAAATGGTCATAAAGTGCTAATGGATGCGCCTATAGAAGCCGGAGGAACCAATTTAGGTCCTAGCCCAAAAAAACTTATGCTTGCTGCTTTAAGTGGCTGTACAGGTATGGATGTGGTTTCTATACTTAAAAAAATGCGTGTTGACATAGAAAAATGTACTGTGGAAGTGCAAGGCGATTTGACAGATGACAACCCAAAACAATACTTTAAAATGCATGTTATTTACGAATTTACGGGCAAAAATCTACCGTTAGAAAAACTTCAAAAAGCTGTTGGAATGTCCGAAGAAACCTACTGTGGAGTAAGTGCACTCTATAGAAAAGCGATTGAAGTAACATCTGAAATCAGGGTAATTGAATCATAAAGTTAAAGAGCGTTTCCAATTCGCTCCCTTACCAACTAGACATTTAGTGCATCACTAAAGCAAGACCGTCAATAAAAAAAACAGCATGTTAATAAAAAACATTTTTCAGAATAATCAAAAGTGGATTTCGGAAAAAATAAAGTCAGATAAGGAGTATTTCAAGAAGCTTTCATCGGGTCAAAGCCCTGAAATTCTTTATATTGGTTGTTCGGATAGTAGAGTTTCGGCTGAAGAATTGATGGGCGCAAATCCTGGTGATATTTTTGTGCACCGCAACATAGCCAATATGGTTCCAAATACCGATTTGAGTGCCATGTCCGTTATTAATTATGCTGTGAGCCATTTGAAAGTGAAGCATATAGTTGTATGTGGACATTATGACTGTGGAGGCGTAAAAGCGGCCATGCAATCCACTGACTTAGGCATACTAAATCCTTGGCTGAGAAATATTCGTGATGTGTACCGGTTGCACAAATCAGAACTTGATTTAATAAACGATGGCGGTTTGAGGCATAAACGGTTAGTAGAATTAAATATACAGGAACAATGTATCAATATTATTAAAACTTCCGATGTGCAAAAAGCCTATAAAGATAGGTCTATCACTGTTCATGGATGGGTGTTTGATATTCACACTGGCCAATTGAAAGATTTAAAAATCGACTTTGACAAGATATTGGAAAACATAATGGAAATTTATCACATTATTTAATTTGAATCAACTTAATTGATAATAAAAACAGACCTAATGAATTTAATTTCTTAGGTCTGTTTTTATTCGTGGAAGAAAAAAAGTTTTAAATACTATTTATTCAACTCATTAAACACCATTTCATAAGTTGGTGTATTAACACCATGTTTTTTGCTCAAATCTATCACAATGCCCGTTAGCGTTTGCAATTCGGTGTTTTTGCCCGCTTTAAAATCGGTATGCATAGAGGAAGTAGTTTCAGGAGGGAGTTTTTCCAACCTGTAAACAACTGAATCAATAATACTTCTGTCCATTTCGGCACCTTCGGCATTGGCCACCAATAGTAACTCTTCCAATAATAACACCAAAGTATTTTTACGCACCTCATCGGTCAACAAATCATAGAATCCAACTTTGAAATATGACGTGAGAGAGGCTGTAGAAGAGATGAAGAAGAATTTCTTCCAAATTACTGGCAATATCTTCTCGTACAAAGTTGCTTCAATTCCTGCATCCTTCAACAGTTTTTCGAATACAATTAAGCGGTCATCAGCTGGTTTTAGTGAGCCAAAGTTGAAGGCATGCACGTTGCCAGAACTTTCTACCTCGCCAGGTGCATTAAGGCGAGCCACAATATAAACGCAACCTTCCCAAACTTCCGTTTCGGGCAATATGGCACGTATTCGCGCTGCATTGTCAATGCCATTGAGCAAAGGTAAAATGACAGTATTTTCACCAACGCAAGATTTAATTTGAAGCGTGGTGGCTTCCAAATCATAACTTTTGGTGGTCATAATCACATAGTCGGCCACCCCTATTTCCGCTGCATTATCGGTAGCCAAAGTTGGACGCACCACAAAAGTACCCGTTTCGGTAATCACCGTGAGACCATCATCTTGCACTTTTTTGAGATGCGCCCCACGTGCCACAAAATA
>JAIFKQ010000190.1 GCA_020049515.1 Paludibacter sp.
CGCCTTTATTTACAATTGCAAAACCGTCAATAAAACTTTCTGCGCCATCGAAATTCATTGCAATAATAACTTTCCCAGTTTTATCAATATATCCACATTTTTTATTCAATTGTACTGCGGCAAGTCCTTCGCTAAAACTTTCCGTTTGGTCATAAATCAATGGGATTTGCTCCTCTCCATTTTGGTTGATATAGCCCGACGGGTGAGTAAAACTATCTCCTTTTAAAGTTACCGATGCCATTCCCTCCGAGAAATCTTTTACAAACCAATACTTAATAGGGCAAATTTCTTTTCCAATTTTATTGATAAATCCCCATTTACCTCCAGACTTGTTAACAATAGAACCATAGCCATTGTCCACTGTTTCAGTAATTGCTCCAATATTTATAGCTGCACATCCATAGCTAAAATCACGGGCATCTTCATATTTGAATTCAATTACAGTTTTCCCTGTTTTATCGATAAAGCCTACTTCGCCTTCATAATTTTCGACCCAAGCCAAACTTTCCGAAAACTTACCACCCGCATAATATGAAATAGGAATAACTATTCTGTATTTTTTGTCGATATAACCATATTCTTCATTCATTTGTACCCTAGCCATACCTTCACTAAACGCATCCATAGATGCATAAAAATTACATTCTTTAATGACTTTTCCATTTGAATCTCTAATTCCGTAGTGGTCGCCATTATTAGCTTTGAACCAATACTCAGCATTAATGGTTGTCGACTTTACAGTGGCATTTTTACTAACAACTGTACTCGGTGTTTTTGATACTTGTTTCTTTTGTTGTGCAACCACCATAAAATTGCACATTAGCACACAGAAAGTATTGATTAGTAATTGTTTAATTGTCATTTTATTTTTTTTTTGGTTATTTGATTATTTTCGTTGATAAAGCTTCCAGCTGGTACCAGTTTTCTGGTTTGTTACCAATAAAGCATCAGTTGTATAAAAACACATAATATTAAAATATGTATTATTTGTGTCTTTTGTATAACACAAAAAACCTTCATCCTCTTCATCCTCTTCATAGTCTTCAAGGTCTTCAAAATCGACAAACTCAATGAGCGTTAATTTCACCCATTCTGTTTTCTTTTCGTTAGAAAAAGAAATGTCAGTTACTTTATTGTCTTTATTATAAGTAACGAGAAGATTAAATGAGGCTCCATCGTAAACACAAAAATACTGTGCATTGGCAGTGATGGAAGACATTGCTAAGAAGCTAACAATCAAAAAAAAGAAGCGCTTTTTCATATAAGTAACTGGAATTATTTATTGATATATTTGATATTTCATAAAACCTTCATTTACTAGGTCTTACTAATTATTAAGTAAGTGGAAGTGTTTAATGTCGTATAATTTTCATTCTTGCAGTATGCAAAGTCCCTCTCCTTGGGAGAGGGATTTAGGGAGAGGTTTTATTTTTAAGATATTTACTTATTGATTATTTAGAAATATCACAAAGAATTAATCCTTAGTTTATATAACACATTTCCCTTTTGTATCGATATAAAAGCTCTTACTATTAATTTCTACTTGAGTTTTAAAAGTATTAAAATCAAATTTAAACCCAATTGCCCGTAGCGTAACCCTGCGTTGTTTAAGTTCGGCGTAGGCTCCTACGTCGCGGCTAGAAGGAAAGCTCTGCTTTCCAAATGCAAGGCAGAGCCTTGCTTCCCACCCGACATAGCGAAAGACGCTATGCCGAACCACAAGACTACCCAACTACGCTACGCCGAACGGGGTCATGCCAGATGGCTTTGCATCTTTAAGCGTACTGACTTGATATTTCCCATTGTTATAAAGTGTCTGAACGAAAACTCCATTTTTTCCAGAAATTAGAAATATAAGGTCAAACTATTCACATAGGTGCATAAATACTGTCCTCTCTATACTATATTTTGTGTGTTACAAATGATCTTACTGCAAATAGATTACCGACTAAAAGAGTCCTTTATTATCTAATTTTCTCACCTTTCCTATTGATGTAAAATGTATTGTTTGCATTTTCCACTCTTGCTTCATCTCCATCGAAATAATAGACCCGATCAAACTGAAATGGAATGACAATATTGCCCGAAACATCCAGAAAACCAGACTTTTTATTTAATTTTACACCAACTAATCCACTATGAAATGAACCAACCCAATCATATATAATGGTTATAACCATTTTACCTTTTGTGTCTATTAAACCGTATTTCTTATTCAATTGAACTGAAGCATATCCTTCGCTAAACGAATCAGCACCGTCATATATAATGGGGATAACTACTTTCCCTGATTTATCCAAATAGCCCCATTTCGAATCAAGTTTTACGTTTAGCAAATCATTTGTAAAACCAAATCCAGCACTTTCGTATTTAATTGGCGTTAGAGCACTACCTTTATTATCAATAAAACCATATTTTTCATTGAGCTTAACGCAAAATATATTGTCAAAGGAGTAAATGCTTTCATATTTTATTGGAGTAATACTATTTCCCAATTTGTCTATCAGACCAAATCTATCATTCAATTTGACTTCGCAAACACCATTTTCAAACTTATCACTACTGTAATCGTATTTAGTAGGAATAACCAACTTACCTGCTTTATTAATAAATCCAACTAAATTATTTATTTTTACTTTACTTAAACCTTCACTAAAAATATAAGCAAAGTCATATTGAAACGGAATGATTTCCCGTCCTGTTTTATCAATAAAGCCCCATTTTTCATTAAGCATAACAGGTGCTAGTCCTTCGGAAAATTTATAGGCATCGTCGTATTTTAAAGCAATTATTTCTTTTCCAGTTTTATCCACAAATCCAAATTTTTTATTCAATTGAACTGCAACTAAACCTTCGGAGAACTCTGTATATCCATTTTCATATTTGCAGGGGATGATTTCTTTTCCTGTTTTATCGATATAACCGTATTTATTATTCAATTGCACCGAAGCTAAGCCCTCCGAAAACTTAGAAGCTGCACTTTGATAAATTGCAGTTAAAACAGTTTTATTTGTTACTGAGTCCTTGTAGCCCCATAAACCGCTTACTGCATCATAATAAGAATAAAGTACTAGTGGATCGATTGCTTTCGTTTTTGTAGCTACTACTTTTTTTTCAGGTGCTTTTGAAACCGCTTTTTTCTGCTGTGCAATTACAGTTGTGCTACTGATAACTAATAATGCTAATGCAATGATGTTGATTGTTTTCATTTTTGTGGATTATATTGTAATAAAGTTTATCATTTTGAGTCGGTTATTCATTTATAAAAACTAATAAATCAATGGCTTCACTTTTATATTTTTTTGCTCCATGGTTAGTTCATTATTTGTGAATGAAGCTATCGAAGTGAACATATTTAACAGATTGAATTTAGTCCACTCATCATATTGAGCGTTTGTAGTTGGTTTGGTTGTTGTTTTCCCTCGTTGGTTTAATGTGGTTTCTATTGTCAAAATACCTATGTTGTGCTTTGTTTGGTTGTAGGTTTTTACTAATTTGCCTATTTCCCAGTTGGGAGGCATCAGTCTGCCTGTTTGTGGACAATATATAAAGCCGGCGGCAATTTCGGCAGCATAATCCGTTAAAGTTCCATCGGCGCCAAGTCCTGTAACTTCCTCTTTAAGTCCATAAAGCGAATAATGAGTCTTTTTCGCAATAAATTCACCAAAAGATTGAGCCATTTGATTGTTCATGTCCGATAAGTGAGGTTTCCCTGCATAAATTATGCGACCGGCTGAGTGTAAATCGACAAAAACACAAGCTAGCGGTATGTACTTTTCTAAAAAATTGATTGTTACTTTCGTCTCATTTTCTACACCTAGTTGCTTCCCTGGATAATAATAACAGCTTGGTTTTGTGGAAAGCATTTTTGTTTTTTCTACCCCTTTCCAGCAAGCTGCAGCTGAGTAATTGGGAAAACTTCTATTTAAATCTACACCATTGGCATTCGATTTTAAATTGATTACTTCTTGGTTGGAAATGCCTGCAACATAAAGTCCTTTGTTTTGAATAGCATTTTTGCCTTCCAAAACAGCACTGTAGCCATCAGGGTTAATACAGGGTAAAATGATAATTTTTCTTTGTGATAAAAGAAATTTTGTATTTGTATCTCCATTCTCATAGGCATTTACAAGAGAAGATGCAAACTTAAGTAAAAATTGTGGATTAGAAATTTCACGTGCATGAGTTCCGGCAGTGAGGATAATAAACTCTTCTCCGCTACCAATTTCCACAGTAAACATTTTGCGTCCATCGGCAGATGACAGGGTTGAGTAAAAAACTTTACATATCGACGATTTTGTCAAATTGCTCAAAATTGCTTCGAAATCGGAATATTTAGTATATTTCATTAAATCCACAAGCTCCGATTTATAGGAACTTCCATCATTTATCAACGGTATCCAGCTAATATTCATAGATTGCTGGTAATCATTCTCCGACATTCCTTCGCAAAGCAATTCTTCACAGTCCTCTCCCCAGATAGACTTCAAGGGTATTGTTATTAACAAGGAGTCTTGTTTGAAATTGGCAACTTTATCAATTAGGGTATCAGCAAGTTGATTTGTTGGCATAAGCGTTGTGTCTTGCACCATTGCTTTTACTGGTGCTACTCCAAAAAAAAGGCAGATAAAAAAAATCAGATAAAAAATTCTTTTCATAAAGGTAGTAATATTTTTTTTAACTGTTAGTGAGAATGTTTTTAGCCTCACGATGATAAGGCTAAGCAATAGAAAGATTGTTTTTTAAATTTTTCGTTTTTATGAATTTGTAGAGACATGGCACTGCCTTGTCTCTACAAATTTTTTATTTACTAACCTGAGTTCGGGATAAGCAACTATCATATAGTTTTGTTTTAGTCTGAAATATAGCGAGTTGCCATTTGCCGTAGGCAATAAATATCCATAGAATGGATTGATACAACACATTCATTGTCCGTAGGACATTAATACCCATTAAAGGGTTAATCTCCTAACGGAGAAAAAATCAGACTCACATTCTACTCTATTGATATTCAGCTTCTACGGAGTAAATATGACTTGTTCTTAACCCGAATTCAGGTTACTAGTTTTATATTTTGTTACTTTTTTTGCGTCGAACAGAAGGAAATAATCGCCTGTGCTGTCAAATCTTGGATTGCTGCATTTCAATTTACCTAGCAATTCACCTGTTTTAAGGTCAACACGCACAAACTCTTTTCCTCCAGCATAGTCAATAGCCGAACTATAGCGGTAATCTTCTGTATTTGTTTTTTTAAGACGGATTAAAAATCCAAAGAATACAAAGGGTGGGATTAAAAAGAAAATCCCACCCACGTGCAATGCCCACCTTCAGAACATCTAATTAATTACATATCTGGTTTGTCGAGTTTTCACCAAATAAACCCCATTGGATTTTACGGGTAGAATCAATCGTTCACCTTGCGATTTGACGGTTTGAAGTGTCACACCACTCATGTTATAAACTGTTAAAGCATAGACTTTTACCAGGCTTGCTGTGGTATTATTTACTGCGGATGGCAAACCTTCAACGATATTTGTAAAGTCCTTCCATTGATCTTCCCCTTGATATGCTGCTTTTGAACCAACAGGTACATATAGAGTACATGTGGCTTTGTTTATACCCGTAAACACACCAAAATCATAAGATTGAAATTGAACTGGATTAATTGAATAAGCGTAAATTGAAGTTAACCCAGTGCAATTAGCAAAAGCACTTCCCATAATACTACGATCAACATAAGAATAGACAGATGAAGGGATTGATATTGATGATAACTTCGTGCAACTCCCAAATGCAGAACCGTAAATACAAGTTACAGTGGAGGGTATGATATAGCTACCTGTTTTAGTATTTGGGCAATGAAATAATGTTGTTTTATTCTTGTTAAACAGCACACCTTCATTACTCGAAAAGAATTGATTATTTGGATCAACAGAAATATAAGCACTACAGTTTACAAAAGGTGCACCTTCAAGAGTTGTTACTGATGATGGAATATTAATTGCAGATAAATTATTACATCCACCAAAAACATCATATTCAATTGTGATAACCGTAGAAGGTAGAGTAATTGAACTTAAACTTTGACAATTATAGAATGCGGAGTTTAAAATTGTTGTCACTCCTACGGGAATTGTGACAGATGCAAGATTCGTACAATCCTGAAATGCTAAATTCCCAATTACAGTAGTTGAGTTTGGTAGAATTATTGATGTTAAAGAAGTTTTGCCACTTTTGCCAACACGAAATGCCGTTGTAGGGATAAAGTTTGCTAGATATGAATAGTTTCCAGATGGTCCTTCACCAGTATAGGCACTAATGCTGGTCCCGCTCAAATCTATAACAGCCAATAGAGGCATATTATACATACTTACAAAATCCCTCGCATCTATCACCCCCATTACTGTAAGATTAGTAACTGTGCTCAATTCAGCACCCACGGCAGTAGCCAACCCACCGGCAG
>JAIFKQ010000187.1 GCA_020049515.1 Paludibacter sp.
CATCAGCTTTGTGTGCATTGAGCATATACTCCACACTATCAGCTATTAAATCGCGCGAAGGCAATGAATAAAGCATTCCGTCGTGACCCATAGCAATACCATCATCAACGGCAATAGTATTAAATTCGGCTGCAAAACAACCAAGTTTTTCCACTTCAGCTTTCACCATTTGCCCAATATGATGCAAATGTGCGTGACCGGGAACAAATTGAGTAAAGGAATTAACAATGGCAATAATGGGTTTTCCCATTTGTTGGTCAGTCATTCCGTTGGCACGCCAAAGTGAACGTGCGCCAGCCATTCTGCGGCCAGATGTTGTAGTTAAACTTCTTAATACTGCTTTCATATCTTTGGTATTTCTTTGTTCTATTCTTAAATGCAACGCTCAATGCGTATTCTTAAATTCAACGCTCAAAAGTCTTCGACGTTTTGAGGTTTGGTGTTGGGGGTTGATTATAATAAAAAAACCTTTCTCCGTTATGGTGAGAAAGGTTTTTTATTTGCTTTTATATTTCACATAAAATTTTTACAACGCAACCATCTCACTTTTGATTTTTGACCAAAAGCACCACGACGAGTACGAAAATACTATTTAAACGTTGAGAAATCATAGTGTAATTTATTTTGAGTACAAAGATAAGTCAAGAATTTGAATCGGCAAATAATTTGGCGCAAAATATTGTTTTTTTTTATCTGTTTAAAAGAAAATTGAGGCAAATACTTCAAATTTAAAATTATTTGAACAATAATGACCATTTTTGCATTTAAAGCGTATTATAAAATCACAAACTGGCAAAAAATAACTGGCCAAAATATTAAATGACAACATATTTATATTATTTTTGCAAGCTATTTGAACTATACTATGGAAAAAAAGACGTATCAATATATAAATAATATCAACTCACCAATTGATTTAAAGTCGATTAATAAAAATAATCTTATCTCAGTATGCGATGAGTTACGCCAATTTATAATCGATGAAGTATCTCAAAACCCAGGCCATTTAGGGTCAAATTTGGGCGTAGTGGAACTTACTGTGGCACTTCACTATGTTTTTAACGCTCCTTACGACCGCCTAGTATGGGATGTTGGTCATCAAGCTTACGGTCATAAAATTTTGACTGGCCGCCGCGATCAGTTTCACACCAACAGATTATTTAAAGGAATTTGTGGTTTTCCTTCGCCCAAAGAGAGCGAATATGATGCGTTTGGAGTTGGACATTCATCCACCGCCATTTCGGCAGCGTTGGGCATGTCGGTAGCTGCCTTGCTCAAAGGTGAAAAAGACAGGCAAGTGGTGGCGATTATTGGCGACGGTGCCATGACGGGTGGTTTGGCATTTGAAGGATTGAACAATACGTCGATGACCAAAAACAATATGTTGATTATTCTCAATGATAATCAAATGGCCATAGATCCTATGAAAGGTGGTATTAGTCAGTATCTTGTGGATATTACTACTTCCCGTACTTATAATAAATTGCGTTATAAGGCATTTAAAATGCTCAAAAAGCTGAATATTATTAACGACGGCAATAAAAAACAAATTATTCAATTCAACAATAGTTTAAAAGCCACGCTTACCAATCAGAATAATATTTTCGAAGGACTAAACATCCGTTATTTCGGACCTGTAGATGGTCACAATGTAGATGAATTGGTTCGGATATTAACGGATATCAAAAACTTTGAAGGACCAAAAGTATTGCATTGTATTACCAGAAAAGGGAAAGGCTACGAACCTGCCGAAAAATCGGATACTGGATGGCACTCTCCAGGACTGTTTAATGTAGAAACAGGTGAACGAAAATCATCAAAATCAGTCACTCCCACCCCAGCCCTTTTTCAAGATGTATTTGGTGAAACATTGCTGGAATTGGCCAATACCAACGAAAAAATAGTGGCTGTTACGCCTGCTATGCCATCGGGTTGCTGTATGAATATTATGCAAAAAGACTTCCCTAGTCGTGTATTTGATGTTGGAATTGCAGAAGGACATGCCGTTACTTTTTCTGCTGGATTGGCAAAAGATGGCATGTTGCCGTTTTGCAATATCTATTCTTCATTTATGCAGCGGGCTTATGACAACGTGATTCATGATGTAGCATTACAAGAATTAAATGTGGTAATGTGCTTGGATAGAGCTGGAATTGTAGGTTCAGATGGTGCCACGCATCATGGCATATTTGATTTGCCTTACATGCGCTGCATTCCAAATTTAACTGTTTCGGCACCAAGAGATGAAGTAGAGTTACGCCACTTGATGTTCACAGCACAACAGCCCAACATGGGAGCATTCGTCATTAGGTATCCACGCGGAAAAGGATTTATTGTAGATTGGAAACAACCCATGAAAGCAGTAGCTATTGGTAAAGGTGAATGTTTGAAACAAGGAAAAGATTTGGCAGTAATTACTATTGGAACAATGGCACACAATACTCAACTAGCTATTGCTCAGTTAGAAAAGGGACAACAGATATCTATAGCCCATTACGATATTCGTTTTTTGAAACCGTTGGATGAAAATCTGTTGCACGAAATAGCCACTAAATTCAACCAAATTGTGACCATTGAAGATGGCGTTATACAAGGTGGTTTTGGAAGTGCGGTGTTGGAATTTATGTCGGACAATGGATACAAAGTGAATGTGAAACGCTTGGGAATTGATAATACTTTTGTAGAACATGGTACGCCGGAAGAACTTTATAAGATGCTGGGATTGGACGTGGAAGGAATAGTGAAAAGTTTATCTCAGTTTGGTATTATTAAACCAGTGAAATTAATTTCCTTATAACTAAAAAATACTTATAGCATAGATAGCTATTACAATCAACATCATGAGAATTATTATAGCTGGTGCCGGTGAAGTAGGTACATTCTTAGCCAAAATGCTGGCTCGCGAAAACATGGATATTACCCTTTTGGATGAAGACCCTGCTAAAATGAGGGATTTAGAGGCTAGTTATGATTTACTAACACATGTAGGATCACCTACCTCCATTAGCGATTTAACCGATGCCAAGGTAGATGGTGTAGATTTATTTATTGCCGTTACACCCTACGAAAGTGTGAACATGACTGCTTGTATGTTGGCAAACAACTTGGGAGCAAAACGCACCTTGGCCAGGGTTAATAATTACGAGTATTTATTGCCAAAGAACAAAGAATTTTTCGAAAAATTAGGTGTAAATTACCTCATATACCCAGAGGTATTGGCAGCGGAAGAAATCGTACAATCATTGAAAATTAACTGGTTACGTCAAAATTTGAGTTTTTGCAATGATGCTTTAATCGTGTTGGGAATAAAAGTGCGTGACAATGCGGCCATTGTAAACAGAAAGTTTAGTACAGGCGTTTTTGATCATGGTAAGTATCGGGTGGTAGCCATTCATAGAAAAAACAAAACTATTATACCAAAAGGAGATGATCAAATTTTAGCAAACGATATTGTTTATTTCTTTGCTACCCCTGACAATATGGATTTTATTCAACTTCAAGCGGGGAAAATAGAGCATCAAATTAAAAATGTGATGATAATGGGTGGAAGTAAAATAGCTAAAAAAACTATCAAAAACCTACCAAATACCATGAATGCCAAATTGCTAGAGGTAAACAGGGAGAGGAGTTACGCATTGGCAGACAAGTTTAACGACACATTAATAATTAATTGCGACGGTAGAAATATAGAAGTGTTGAAAGAAGAAGGCATAGAGGAAATGGACGCATTTGTGGCTGTAACTGGCAATTCTGAAGCCAATATATTAGCTTGTTTGGCTGCAAAACGGCTAGGAGTAAAAAAAACCGTGGCAGAGGTAGAAAACATCGATTATATAATGTTGGCTGAAAGTATGGATATTGGCACGGTTATTAACAAAAAAATGATTGCAGCCAGTTATATTTACCAACTAACTCTGGATGCCGATGTGTTGAATGTTCGTAGTTTGACGTCAGCGGATGCAGAAGTGGTAGAGTTTGTGGCTAAAGAAGGTTCCAAAATCACAAAATCACAAATAAAAGACATTCGACTTCCCGAAAATGTAAATATCGGTGGTTATGTGCGCAATGGAATTGGAAGTATTGTGAATGGTAATACCGAAATCAAAGCAAACGATCATGTGGTTGTGTTTTGTGATTCGTCAGCAATAAGAAAAATCGAAAACTATTTTAACTGATGAATACATTCAACTATCGTTTGGTGCTCAGGGTGATGGGTATTCTTGTCCTTATAGAAAGTGCTATACTACTTGCAATAAGCATTATACCAATTATTTACGGAGAAAACGATGTGTATTTTTTCACTTTGTCTGCTTTCATTTGTTTTATTTTTGGAGGGGTGGCACTTTTTCTCGGACGAAATCACTCACCTTACATAGGCAAGCGCGAAGGTTCAGTAATTGTCACATTTACTTGGATCATTTTCACCCTATTTGGATTGCTGCCTTTTTATCTAAGTGGCTCAATACCATCCTTTACAGATGCTTTTTTTGAAACAATTTCCGGATTTACTACTACTGGTGCTTCTATCTTGAATAATATAGAGGAGCTATCGCATGGTATGTTGTTTTGGCGAAGTATGACACATTGGATGGGCGGACTAGGAATCATCGTTATTTCTTTGGCCGTTTTGCCTGTTTTTGGCGTTAGTGGTACGCAGCTCTTTGCAGCCGAAAGTTCTGGGCCTACAAAAGATAAAATCCATCCTAAAATTAATGAGACTGCCAAACGTTTATTTGCTATATATATCGTACTCACTTTTGCTGAAACTATTCTGCTTAAATTTGGTGGAATGAATTGGTTCGATGCAGTATGCCATTCTTTTGCAACAGTAGCCACAGGTGGTTTTTCTACCAAACAAGCTAGTATTGGATATTGGGATTCTCCTTATATACAATACGTTATATCCATTTTCATGATTCTTTCAGGTATCAATTTTAGTCTTTATTATTTTGGTTTAAAAAATAAATGGTATAAAGTAAGGGAAAATGAAGAATTACGATTTTACCTGATTACTCTTCTGGTATTTGTAATAATTGTAGCCATTTCGTTGATCGATTTTTCGAGAGTACAGAGCCTCCAGACCCTAGAAGAGGCTTGGCGCAATTCATTTTTCACGGTAAGTTCCTTAATGACAACCACCGGATTTGCGACCGTTGATTATATGTTTTGGAAACCGCTCACATGGGTCATTTTACTAATAGTTATGCTTACTGGCGCATCAGCTGGCTCTACAAGTGGCGGTATAAAAATGATACGGGTAGTAATTTCCATCAAAGCTATTTACTTCCAATTTAAACAATTAATTCATCCCAATGCCGTTTTTCCAATCCGCTACAGCAGTCACACGGTGCGTGAAGATATTGTAACTAGGGTGCTCGCCTTTACATTGCTTTATTTGATTATTGTAACACTGGGAATTTTGGTACTGGCCATTTCGGGCATGGGATTTCTGGAGTCTATAGGAGGTCTTATAACTTGCCTGGGAGGTGTAGGTCCAGGTCTTGGACTGGTAGGGCCAGCAGGAAATTTTGCTTACATTCCAGAATTTAGCAAATGGTTTTTATCGTTAATTATGCTAATGGGTAGGTTGGAATTATTCACTGTTTTACTATTATTTACACCTGCATTTTGGAAGAATTAATTTATTGAACAAAAAATAAATGGTAGCGGAAAATAATTCGCTACCATTTTTTTTGTTCAATTATCAACCTGAATTAGTTTTCTAAAACATTTGCATCAATCAAAATTGTTGGTTTTACACCTACTACATAATCAGAATAAATCGTTTGGTTGGTTGTTATTTTAAAACTAAGTTTGAAAGCATCATTGAGTATGAATTTTTTTAGGTCAGCATTATCAACCTTTAATTCTATCGTTTTATTAGCTTGTACATTAGTCAACGAAGCAATCTTGGAAACCATTGAGCTATCAGGCGTGTAAATAGATATTTCGACAAACGATAGAAATTTAAAAGTAACAGTATCTGGTATATTTATAGTCATTTGTAATTTTTTCAGAGAAATTTTCTCTACCAATGAACTATCTATCTTATTGTCGGTAAGATATTTAGTTATGTCCGTTTTAATTTCGGGCGAAGAAATAGTAATGGGCGTATTTACCACGGTGGTGGCTACAGGAATTGTAATGCTGGTGCTAAACTCTTTTTCAAATTGTGTAAGCTTACTCAATGAATCGCAAGAAATAAAGGTAAAAGTGAGAAATAATAACGGGAACAAAAGTTTTTTCATGATGTTTATTTTAAATTATCAATATGTCTAAAATAACGATTTTTAAAGGATATTGTTCAAGTATTTTTAAATTTATATTTAGATTCTTATCGTATAAATTAATTTTACAGAAAGATATTTTCCTAAATTAAATAAAAAAAAACTTTGACTCAACCGTGGAAAAAAGAATAAGGCAAGAAAATATTTTTAACGAATTATATATTCATTCCACCCCATCTATTGTGATACTAGGGTTTCTTGAAAACACTTGCGCACAGGATCTAATAAGTCATAATCTAGTCTCGTTTCAATTCAAATGTTCACAAATAAAAAAGGATAAACCTACCGCAATGGTAATATGTATAATTTTTGGAAGCGCATCTTGTTAGGTAACATAAAATTTGTATCTTTGTAAATCTTAAATTTACAGTAGAACGCTTGTGAAATTCCAATTGTCCCTCCTAAAAATTAGTCTTTATCCTTTTTCAATGCTTTATGGCATCGGAACGGGCGTTCGTAATTGGCTGTTTGACAAAAAGATACTTTCTATTACTGCCTTCTCAATTCCAATAATTTCGGTAGGAAATCTTTCGGTAGGCGGAACGGGGAAAACGCCACATACAGAGTATATACTCCGATTATTGCAACAGGATAAAAAAGTTGCGCTTTTAAGCAGAGGATATAAACGCCAAACAAAAGGTTTTTTTATTGCCAATGAAAATTCTGATGCCATTACATTGGGCGATGAGCCTTTTCAGATATACCGAAAATTTACAACGATAACAGTAGCTGTAGATGAGAAAAGGGTGCATGGTGTGCAAGAATTATTGAAATTTGAACCTGATATTGAGGGTGTTGTATTAGACGATGCATTTCAGCACAGATACATTAAGCCTGGACTGTCAATTTTACTTACAGACTTTAATCATTTATACACTAGAGACCATTTATTACCAGCTGGCAGATTGCGAGAATTTAAAAGTGGAAATTCGCGTGCAAACATCATTGTCGTAACTAAATGTCCAGATGATATTTCAGAAATAGAATTTAACCGTGTTGAGGCCGAACTAAAGCCCGCAGCGCAACAAACCCTTTATTTTTCGAAGTATATTTACAGCGAGCTTGCACCAGTTTTTCCAACGGTAGAGAACGAACATTGGACTTATAACCGAATAATAAACAAGGATGTAACTGTATTGTTGGTGGCAGGCATTGTTAATCCTCAAACTATTGTGGAACATTTGAGGAAATTTAGCCATAGAATTGAAACTATATTTTACAAAGACCACCACGCTTTTTTGATACAAGATTTGGTGGAAGTACTGAAACGATTTGAAAATATTAAAACAGCCAATAAAATAGTATTGGTAACAGAAAAGGATGCAGCGCGATTGGTCAACCATCAGTTTTACCCCGAAAAATTAAAACCAATCACTTATGCCATACCTATAGAGGTAAAAATACTTCGAAATCAAGAGAAATTATTTAATCAAAAAATACAAGATTATGTTACAAAAAATACAAGAAACAGCGAGCTTTCTACAATCAAAAATGACCTCAAGTCCTAAAATTGGAATTATTCTGGGTACTGGCTTGGGAAATTTAGTGACACAAATAACCGATAAATTAGAAATTCCGTACGAATTGATACCAAACTTTCCCGTTTCCACGGTGGAAGGTCACAGTGGAAAATTGATTTTTGGCAAACTGGGTAATGTTGAAGTACTTGCCATGCAGGGTAGGTTTCATTATTACGAAGGGTATGATATGAAGGCAGTTACATTTCCGGTAAGGGTAATGAAAGCGCTGGGCATTGAGACTTTACTCGTGTCAAATGCATCGGGTGGTGTGAATCCGTCATTTGAAATTGGCGATTTGATGATTATTACTGATCACATCAACCTTTTTCCTGAACACCCACTGCGTGGTAATAACATTGCAGAATTGGGCACTCGTTTTCCGGATATGAGCGAAGCTTATGACAAAAAATTAATAGCAAAAGCAAAACAAATTGCTGCCAATCATAATATAAAAGTGGTAGAAGGGGTTTATGTGGGCACTACTGGACCTACCTTTGAAACACCCGCCGAATACAAATACTTCCGTATTATTGGTGGGGATACTATTGGCATGAGCACTGTACCTGAGGTAATTGTAGCTAACCATGCAGGCATTAAGTGTTTTGGCATTTCTATTGTAACCGACCTTGGAGTGCCCGGAAAAATAGTGGAAGTGAGCCACGAAGAGGTGCAGAAAATTGGCAATTCGGTTCAACCATTTATGACACTAATAATGAAAGAATTGATTGCGGAATAACAAAAACCTTTTTACTATTGTCTATTTTAAATAAAAAGGAGAAATTGAATATTTGTGTTTATATATCTAAATCTATAATTACATCACTTATAAATGTGGTAAAATTTGGGTTTGTAAATCCAGCTTAATAAAAAGGGGAAATCAAATTTAGAATTGAATTAACAAGCTAAATCTTTAGATTAAACTGATTGATTTACACATTATCTTAACAACTAACGAGCTAAAATTTAACCCTTTATAGCTTCTTACATCATTATCGCTAGCCTATTACCAAAAATAAACGTTTACAGTATTGGATCTTTCTTATCAAGAAATAAAATTTTTGCCCGGCGTAGGTCCAAAAAGAGCCGACCTGCTGGAAAAAGAACTTGGCATCAAAAGTGTCGATGATTTGTTGCGCCATTATCCATACAAATACGTAGATAGAAGTCGGTTTTATAGTTTGCACGAAATTGCAGAAGATATGCCTTTTATTCAGGTAAAAGGTCAAATACTAAAGTTTGAAAAAACAGGTGAGGGAAAGAGCGAACGACTAACAGCCATTTTTACAGATGGGGCAGAAACCATCGAATTACTTTGGTTTAAAGGCGCCAAATACATAGCCGAAAATTACCGCACAGGAGTAGATTATGTGGTGTTTGGGAAACCCACCGTTTTCAACAGGAAATTTAATATTGTGCATCCCGAAATTGAACTCGCCTCAAAAATGCCACCACCGGAGTTAATGGGATTACAACCTTTTTACAACACTTCGGAAAAAATGAAAAATAGCTTTTTGAACTCTAAAACGATTCAAAAAATTATCTATCCATTGGTTCAGAACATAAAATCGGGCATTCCTGATACGCTACCAAGTTATATTTTGCAAAAATACGCACTGTATAATTTGACTGATTCGTTGGTGAATATTCATTTTCCAAAAAATGCCGATACGTTAAATAAAGCCCGTCAGCGACTAAAATTTGAAGAATTATTTTACATACAACTGAGCATACTTAGGCTTAAAAACTGGCGCGACGAACAATCCAAGGGTTTTATATTTTCAAAAATAGGTCATTTTTTCAATACATTTTTCAAGGATTATTTGCCCTTTGAACTTACTGGCGCACAAAAAAGAGTGATACGTGAGATACGAGCCGATGTGGCTTCGGGAAGACAAATGAACCGATTGCTACAAGGTGATGTGGGTAGTGGAAAAACGTTGGTGGCATTGATGGTGATGTTTATGGCGGTGGACAATGGATTTCAGGCTTGTATAATGGCGCCAACCGAAATTCTTGCCAACCAACATTTGGTAAGCATGAATGAGTTTTTGGGTGATATTGGGCTTAATGTGGCCCTACTTACTGGATCTACACGACCAAAAGACCGAGTTATTTTACACGAAAAATTGCGAAGTGGCCAAATAAATATCCTTATTGGAACGCACGCATTGATTGAAGATACAGTGCAATTTAAAAACCTGGGGTTGGTGGTGATTGACGAGCAACATCGATTTGGAGTGGAGCAACGGGCCAAACTTTGGCGTAAAAATGTACAGCCGCCACACGTTTTGGTAATGACTGCAACCCCTATTCCACGTACGTTGGCCATGACACTTTATGGCGATTTGAGTGTGTCGGTAATTGATGAGCTGCCTCCTGGACGAAAGCCAATACAAACTTATCATTATTACGACACGAAACGACCCACCCTTAATGCTTTCATAGCCAAGCAAATAGAGATAGGAAGACAAGTATATATTGTATATCCATTGATTCAAGAATCGGAAAAAATGGATTTACAGAATTTGGAAGAGGGGTTTGAGTATATGCGTGAAGTGTTTCCTAATTATAAAATTAGCATGGTTCATGGCAAATTAAAACCCGCCGAAAAGGACCATCAAATGCAGAAATTCGTGTTGGGCGAAACACAGATTATGCTAGCTACAACGGTTATAGAAGTGGGCGTAAATGTTCCAAATGCTTCGGTAATGATTATCGAAAGTGCTCAACGCTTTGGACTATCACAGCTTCACCAATTGCGCGGGAGAGTAGGGCGAGGTGCAGAACAGTCATTTTGTATTTTGCTAACTGGCTATAAACTAGGGGCAGAAACCCGAAAGCGAATGGAAATAATGGTACGTACCAATGATGGATTTGAAATTTCGGAGGCCGACCTTCAAATTAGGGGACCAGGGGATATGGAAGGAACACAACAAAGCGGTACGCCATTTGAATTAAAAATTGCCAATCTAGCATTAGATGGAAAAATGTTGGAAATTGCCCGAAATACGGTAATGGAAATACTGGAAGATGACCCAAAATTGGAAAAAATTGAAAACAGAGTCATGGAAGTTCAATTGAAAAAATTGAAAACCAATAACATAAATTGGGGCTCAATTAGTTAAAGAAATAGAATTTCTTTTGACCGAAAGAGGCATTTTCTTATTTTTGGACTGAAGAAAAAAACTAATACTTAAATAAAATGGAAAAAACACTTGTTATCATTAAACCTTGTGGAATTCGTAGAGGATTAATTGGCGAAGTATTGCTGCGCTTTGAGCGAAGAGGACTTCAGGTGAGCGGTATGAAAATGGTGCAGCTTACAGAAGATGTTTTGCGAGAACATTATTCACATCTAGTACAACGACCTTACTATCAAAGAATTGTAGATTCTATGATGTTTACACCAGTTATTGTTTGTTGCTTATCGGGCATTGAAGCAGTGCATATTGCACACGTTATGGCTGGTTCTACAAATGGTAGGGAGGCTGCTCCGGGTACTATTCGTGGAGATTATAGTGTGAGTATTCAAGAGAATATAGTTCACACATCAGATTCAATTGAGAATGCAAAAATTGAAATCAAAAGATTCTTTAAACCTGAGGAAATTTTTGAGTTCGAAAAATTTGCCAAAAGTGTTTTTTATTCAGTTGATGAACTATAATTATTTCCAAAACTAACAAATTCCCAATCTTCAGTTGTTTGATTGAAGGTTGGGAATTCGGACATTACTATTATATGCCCATTTCTATTCACAAACAACTTACTATAGCGTTCTTCCTCCTAACAACTTTTGGAGGAATGTCTCAGCAAAATATTTTCTCGTTAATTCCCAAAAAAGATACTGTAAATATTTATCAAGAAATGCTGAATGACAGTTCGGACGACTTGATGGAGAATCATCCTGCCGATGATATTTACAATAATATATGGACTAGGGAGAAACTTAATCCCTACAAAATCCCAATTGACAGTTTGCCCGACTCAGTGTTTATCGACTGCAACAACTTTGTAATTCCTACTCTAAATGTAATTACATCAAGCTTTGGTCCACGTAGATACCGCTATCATTATGGTACGGATTTGAGGGTGGCAGTGGGCGATTCTATTGTTTCCGCTTTTTCGGGCAAAGTGCGAATTATCGACTACGAGGCTCGGGGCTATGGCAATTACATTGTGCTGCGCCATGATAATGGACTAGAGACAGTTTACGCCCACCTATCGCAAGTATTGGTAATGCACAATCAAACCGTAAAAGCTGGCGAGCTTATTGCTTTTGGTGGAAATACAGGGCACTCTACGGGGCCACATCTCCATTTCGAGACACGATACATTGGCAACGCCATTGATCCTGAGAAAATTATCGATTTTAAGAATGGAACCACGTGGGAAGATTCTTATTTGATTACCAAAAAAAATTCATTCTATTATCAACGGGAAGCAAAGCCCATACAAATTACAAAGCACTATACAGTGCGCAAAGGAGATAATTTGAGCGAGATTGCCGCACGAAATGGAACAAGTGTAAAAGCATTATCAAAATTAAATGGTATTAAACAAAAAGCGAAGCTAAAACCTGGCCAAAAGCTGAGGATTAGGTGATTTTTTGGCGCTTGAAATAAATTTATAAAACCAATTCGATTTAAATTGGTGAACAATTATTGGAACAATAAATTACAAAACAACAGAAATAAACAAAAGTCTTTAGCCTTTTGACTTTAGACATTAGACAAAAAAATGATAACGATAGACCAACTGAAAAATGTGTTGGAGCGCGAGGATGCACTGAGGAGGTATCTTTGACGTGGACACGAAGCTTATACAGATAGAAGAAGAAGAGTTGCGCACCCAAGTACCTGGTTTTTGGGACGATGCCAAAGCGGCAGAAACCCAAATGCGCAAAGTAAGAGAGTTGAAAAACTGGGTGATTGGTTACAATGAGGTGAAGACCGCTGTGGATGAACTGCAGCTTACTTATGATTTTTACCGCGAAGAAGCCATGTCGGAAGAGGAAGTGGATGAAGCATACCGACTGGCAATGGAATTGGTAGAAACGCTGGAAATGAAGAACATGCTTTCGCACGAAGAAGACAAGTTGGGTGCAGTAATCAAAATTGTGGGCGGTGCTGGTGGTACCGAAGCACAAGATTGGGCTCAAATGCTATTTCGCATGTACCAACGCTGGTGTGAACGACAGGGCTACAAGTGCGAAATCACCAACATTCAAGAAGGCGAAGAAGCTGGTATCAAGTCAGTTACCATGCAAATAGAAGGAGAAATGGCCTATGGTTACTTAAAAAGCGAAAACGGTGTGCATCGATTGGTACGTGTGTCACCGTTTAACGCACAAGGCAAGCGAATGACCTCATTTACATCCGTTTATGTAGTGCCGCTGGTAGATGATACGATTGAAATCAACATTAATCCGGCCGATATTACTTGGGATACTTTCCGCTCGTCGGGTGCAGGTGGTCAGAATGTAAACAAAGTAGAAACCGGTGTGCGGGTTCATTACAAATACCGCGACGAAGAAACCGGTGAGATGAAAGAAATAGCCATAGAAAACACCGAAAGTCGCTCGCAGTTTGGCAACAAAGACAATGCGATGCGACTCTTAAAATCAATGCTTTACGACATGGAACTAGCCAAGCGACGGGTGGCCTCGGCCAAAGTGGAAGCAGGCAAAAAGAAAATAGAGTGGGGCTCCCAAATTCGCAGCTACGTGTTTGACGACCGCCGCGTGAAAGACCACCGCACAAACTACCAAACGTCAAACGTCCAGGCAGTTATGGATGGTGACATTGATGCTTTCATCAAAGCCTATTTGATGGAATTTCCTGATTAAAACATTGCACCAAGCTCGGAAGGGCGACATGTAAAAAGCGTATTTCTTTCTAAAAAATTAGATAGAACATACGCTTTTTTTATACTTTCGCCGTTAAAGAAATCAAACCCAAGTAAAATTACCCGTTTATGAAAAAATTATTTTATATTCTGATTATACTTCTCAATATCAACGCTATTTTTAGCACAAATTTTACAGAAATTGACAGCCAATCGAAAACGATTCCATCTAGCCTAAAAACAGCTGAGCAAATAACACAACACTTGACCCAAAACCTCAGTACACCTACTGAAAAAGTACGTGCCATTTATAGTTGGATAGCCTATAATATCAAATATGATGTTGCCAAACTTGATAGAAACAACATTTATTTTAACTCGCAAGAATTGGTAGATGAAGTCTTGAAAACAAGAAAAGGAGTATGTGCCAATTATGCTCAATTAATGCAAAGCTGTTGCCAATTAGTTGCTATTCAATGTTATGTGATAAATGGTTATACATTATTGAACGGAGAAATTGGAAGTATGAGTCACGCATGGAATGCTGTAAAAATTGGAGAGCAGTTTTACAACATAGATGTAACTTGGGCGGCTGGATACGTTGATAATGGAAAATACGTTCATGCATTTAAAGACGAATACTTTATGATACTGCCAAGCGAATTTATCAAAACACACGTTCCATTCGATCCTATTTGGCAATTTTCTACCAATCCAATAACACACAGAGCTGTTGAAAAAAGAAATTATTCAAACACTACTACCTCTATCCTTTTTAATTTTAATGATTCTATTTCTGTATTGGAGCAACTAAATTCACGACAGAAAACCGAGCGTGAGAACTTACGTATCAATTGGGGAGGAGTAGTCAACCCTTTAATTAAGGCACAGTTTACTTATAATCAAATGCTTATAGAAAATTACAAGTACAATCAGATCGTAGAAAAGCTACAAATGTCACAAGATTTAATCAACAAAAGCATTGTAGATTTCAACGCATATATAGTTTATAAAAACAAACAATTTGAAAATATGAGCTTAGAAGATGCTCAAATTATAGGTCTGCTAAACGCTACACGCATTGGTTTAGAAAATGCTGAAAAGGGAATAAATGGGTTGTACGCAGATAAAACCGATTTTAAAAACTCGATAAAAGAAATAAATGGGGCAATTAAAAACTTAAAATCAGCGCT
>JAIFKQ010000093.1 GCA_020049515.1 Paludibacter sp.
TAAAAAAAATCAATAATAAATTCAATTCAATTTTCTATGGATAATAAATTATCACGAAGTTTAAGCTTAATTTTAATCTTGACAACTGTTTTCGGATTATTACAATCAGGCAAGACATTACCAAAAAATAGCACTATCAATTACCCTATTGTAAATGCTCCAGTTGTAAAAACAGCATTTATTCCATTGCCTTATGGCAAAATTGAAGCAGCTGGCTGGATGCGCGATTGGACTGTTTTGAGCAAAGATGGTTTGGTAGGCAATAGTGTTGCATTTCAAAAGGGCTGGGAAAACGGAATGCCTGAACCATTTCTGAATGAGCAATCAGCTTATTGGATAGATGGCATGCTCCGTACTGGTTATATTTTGAACGATTCGGCGTTGATAAATCGTGCTCAATACGATATCGATGCTTTTTTGAAATCCCCAACATACGAATCTTGCTGGGCAATGGCAGTTTACGGAAGAGCCATTATGGCTTACTATAAAGCTACTGGCGACATTCGACTTTTAAAGGCTATGAATCAATTGTATGGCAAATCGGACATTTCAGGATTTTGGGAAATCACCAAATTATTTGGAAATCTTACCCCTGTTTTTGGCGAAGGTGTTACGGCTGATATACCGTCCATAGTTCAGAATGAACCTCGCAATCTAGTTCAGGCTGAAGCCATGCTCGAAGCCTTTTCGTACGGTGGCGATTCTTTACTTTTGAAAAATGCATTGACCACTTTCCAAAAATATGATAGCCGCTTTATCAATCATTTTTTAGGTCATGAACGTGAAACCTGCAATGAAAATAACGGCTGCTTACTTTCCATGCACGGTGTAACTTATAACGAAATAAATAAACTTTGGGCGCTTGCATATTTATACAACGGTAATCCAGCCTATTTGCAAACAAGTATAAATGCCTATAAGGAGTTGGATGACAATAACATGATGCCTTTTGGCGTTAATTCATCGGAGGAAAATTTGATGGGTGTGGATGCCGTTGGTAGCTCCGAAACCTGTGATATTTCCGATTTTATCAATTCCAATGTTGCGCTCTATCGCATTACTGGAAATAGCAGTTATGGTGACAAAATTGAACGCGCTTTGTTCAATGCAGGTGCCACCGCTTGGTCGCACGATTGCAAAAAACATGTTTATTCGCAATCACCAAATAAGCTCACACTTGTTGACAATACTAAGATCAAAAGTCATTATGAGTATAAATCCACACACGACCCACTTTGTTGCACGGCCAATATTGCACGGATGATTCCGAATTATGTACTTCATTCGTGGATGGCAACCCCCGATAATGGGGTGGCTGCTATGCTTTATGGACCCAATCGGGTAAGTGTAAAAGTGGGAAATAATGTGAATGTAACTATCACTGAAAAAACCGATTATCCATTTGACGAAACCATTTATCTTTCTATAAATACTCCTAAGAATGTGAAATTTCCGTTGTACTTACGTATTCCTAATTGGTGTGAAAATCCGAAGGTAAGTATTGATGGTAAACAGCTCAAAGTTAAGAAAAACAAGAACGGTTTTATGGTTGTCAATCGCAATTGGAGCAATGAGACCATGGTGAAGATTACATTTGAAATGCAAACAAAATGCGTAACAGCCATTACAAAATCGAACGGCGCTAAAAGTTCGCTCGACCAATCAAAAATACTCACAGCAGGTTTGCCTTATGTTATTGTGGAACGTGGTCCGCTTTTATATACCTTGAAAATTGAGAACGAAACCACTAAATACCAATATGCAATAAACCCATTGGAACAAGATTTTAAAGTGTTAAAAGCGGCCATGCCTGAAAAATTCAACTGGGGTAAAACACCCATTTCCATCCAATTAAATGCGCAACCTATTAAATGGAATGAATGCCCGAAACTTGAGAAATCCGCTTTTGAAAAATCAATAAAAACCGAAAAAATAACTCTTGTACCTTATGGAAGTTCGGAAGGAGTGAGGATAACTATGTTTCCAGTGGTAAAATAAAATGCTAATTATGAATAGATTGAACATCAAATCAACGAAAATATAAACTTGATGTCTTAGTTGCAATTTATACAGTTTTATTTGCAAACACTCCGGTAATCTAACCTAAAAATTCAATATTGAGGTTTAATAAACCAGCTCTCGATTGAAATGTATTTTTCTTATTACTAATTTCGTATTTATCATAACCAATTAATTTTAATCATTCTGTCGAAATTAAGAGAAGCTGTAAAAAGGGGTAAAGAGGCTCCGTAAAAAGCCTAAAAGAAAAAAGGCAGAAAAGGAGGCGAAACGAAAAGACCAAATTGGAAATACATGAAAGGCATTTGAAGTATCAGTTTTGAATGTGAGCCTAAAACGCAATATTAGTCGCCAAAAATGACAAATACTAAGTTGAATTTTTTAAGCCAGAAAGTAATAAACAGGCATGGTTTAAAACAAAGACGAGCGATAAATAATCAACACTCCCTTAACTGTTTTCAAAACAGCGATGGATGGTTGATTTTTTATTGCCTAAATTAGGAACGTCTTGTTGATAAAAGTTTGAAAAACTTCTTTGTATTGGTCGCCAACAGGAATATATATTTTGTGGTCGAAAATAATCCGATTGCGTTCAATCACTTTTACTTGATCCAAATTTACTATAAATGAGCGATGTACACGCATAAATTTATTTTTTGGCAGCTGTTCCTCCATGGCCTTCAATCGGATGAGGGTAGTAATTGGTTCTTCGTTTGTTAAGTGAATTTGAATGTATTCGTTCGCACTTTCAATGTATTTTATGTCGGAAAGCAAAATTCGAATTAACTTATATTCCGACTTTACAAATAAATACTCGGAGGTTGTTTGTATTATTTCGGGTTGTTTCTGATTTAATTCAAACCAAGTTTTCGCTTTTGTGGCTGATTTCAAAAATACGTCGTAACTAATTGGTTTTAAGATATAATCAAGTGCATCCACCTGAAAACCCTCCAAAGCGTATTTGCTGTAGGCGGTTGTAAAAATAACTTGCGGTTTTTCTACTAGCGATTTTACAAAATCCATCCCATTCAAATCGGGCATGTTAATATCTACAAACATCAAGTCTATTTCGTTATTTGCAAGATATTCCTTGGCTTCAAATGCGCTTTGGCAGAGTGCCACATTTTCTAAAAACGGGGTTTTTTTTATATACGAACTAATTTGCTGCAATGCAAGTGGTTCATCATCAATGGCTATACATTTAATTTTCATATAGGGGAATGCTTAAGTTTACATCAAATTCATTGTTACTATCGTTAATTTGCAGGGTGTAATCTTTTTGATAAAGTAATTCTAGGCTTTTCCTTATGTTGGTTAATCCTATTCCAGAGTAAGTTTTGTCAATGTTTTCTTTGTTTTTATTGATACTGTTTTTTATGTTGCATACTAATCTTTTATCTGTAAGCTCTAACTTAAAATGTACATAAGATGTGGTTTGATAGCTGACACCATGTTTAAATGCATTTTCTAAAAACGAAATAAACAGCATGGGAGGGATTTGAATATCGGGGATATTTTGGGGTACTTCTATTGTAATGGTTACTTTTTTCGAAAATCGTAATTCCATCAACGTAATGTAACTTTCTATAAACTCCACTTCTTTTTTCAAACTTGTTCGTCCATGCGCCGTATCGTATAATAGATACCGCATCAGTGTTGATAATCGAATGATGGCATCTTTGGCAGTATCTTTATTTATATCCACCAATGCGTGAATATTGTTTAAGGTATTCATAAAAAAATGCGGACTAACCTGGTGTCTAAGCAATGCCAATTCTGTTTTTAGCTGTTCTTTTTCCACATCTTTGCGGCGGCTCTCTTCCATTAACCATTGCGACATTATTTTTACTGTAGTGCCAGCCGCCACCACCAAAACGGCTATCAAAATATCATCAGCAAAAAACATTAAAATTGATTTCTGCTGAGGTATTAATGGCGGTCTATAGCCCATTGGAGCGGGCATTTTAGAGCCCAGCTCCATAGGTGGCATGCCTGGTCCAAGATCCATTGGGGGCATGGATAAGGGTTCTGGCGGAGTGAGCAATAGGTGCAAACCTATGTTTGTACTTACCACTGCAACTATCACTAGCAGCGTAATACCAATATAGTAAAGGTACTTTTTTTTGAATAGGATGGTGGGTACTAAATAGTAAGCATTGAGGAGAAAAATTACTAAAAATGAAGACATTCTAATCCAATCGGCATTTACCTTTGTCCAATCAACCTCATTGTTTGTGCGGTATTGAAAAAACGGAAAGGAAAAGATACCCATCCAAATAACCATGAAAATTATGGTTTCAATGTTTTTTAAAGGGAGTGTTTTGTAGGAAAAATATTTCATTTCTAGTATTATTATTTCATTTTTAGGCTATTGAAAAGTGAATGTAAAAACGAGATTTTTATCGACATTTTTAGAACCTGTTTTTATCAAAAAAGAAAAGTAGAGGAGGTTTTAATCCACTTACTTTTCTTTTTATTTAAATTTTAATCAGAAAATTCAAGTATAAAATTCAGAAAATTCTTACCTCTATTTATTCGAATAAATATCCCAAGCAATGTTGTCGATAACACTTGTGGCAAAACTCGCTTGGCGCAATGAGGCAAATAAGGTACGAATTGTTTCCAATGAAGTGCCCAGCAATTCGGTTAACGTAGTACTTGTTCCATCGTCAAATGTGATTTTTAAGTCCCTTTTGTGATTTACCAACGAATTGTCAACTAAAGTGCTGTCAATTACTACATCCACTATTTCCACTTTTGCGTTCACTTGCAAAACTCCAGCTACATACACTTTTGCGCTGTCCAACGCATTAGGACCTTGTTTTCTGATAATTTTCACATCTCCTACTGTTAGCGAGTATTCTTTTTCACGTTGTTTTCCAGAAGCTTTTTGGGCTGTGTACTTTTCTTCGTAAAGCGTTTGTGCTCCATCGTTTACGGTATAAATTGCTACTGCCGTGTCGCCAGTGGCATAATTGCATTTTGCTACATATTTATCAGCAAAAATAAACTCAGATGATATTTGGTAGCCATTAAGCTCCGTGTTAGACGATTGTATTTGCAAATCACCCACATTCACATTGTCAATGCTGATGTTGGATGCCATATCATAATCCCAGTACCAACTGCGAGCTTTATACTCTTTAAAATTCCGATTGTATTTTGACAATGTAAATGCATAATTGTTAGCCAATAAAGTATCCGATGGATTGTATTTGAAAAGTGCTTTTGGATTTTTTGCCTTCACAGCGGGCAAATTTACCACCATCAGCGCACTTTCGGCCGATTTCGTAAAATACTTTAAAATAGAGCCACCTCTTGTTTTGGTTGCTTTGTAATCATACACTCCAGCTATATCAGCCAAAAGGATAGTGTTGTAGGTTGAGTCGAAAGCAGCGGTTGAAGATTTTGAGAAGCTAGCCCCGCTCTCTGTATTTGAAGTTAACAATACTTGATAGCCTGCAGTATTCGAAATTTTGTTCATGGCCGTGTTCAAAGCTTGCACACTGTTGTTTAGGGAGGATTTTAGCGACCCATCACTCAATTCATTTTCATTACTTGTACAGCTCCACAATGCAAAACCAACAAGTAGAAGCGCTAAATAAATGCTTTTTGTTTTCATAAGTCTTTTTTTTTGAAGTTATTAATGCAGATATTGATAAATGTCGATTATCGACTTTCATTATATGGCAAAAATAGGATTGAATACTATTGCAAACAAACAAAATCGGTGAATAGCCCAGTTTAATAAGTAGAATGTCAATTTTTCTACATCAAACAATCATCAAAATCAGTTCTATTTATTCCCAGACTCCGATACAATTATTTTTAAATCGCTGAAAAAAAGCAGATTCTCATTCCAAAAAATAAAGGAAGATATGTCGTGCGGGTTCATTATCACTACTAAGGGTACTCTCAAAAATAAGGTTTATAAAGTTTGAGAACCCTTATTTTTACTAGTGAAATGTTCGGAATTCTGTGATGTGCTGAATAATTAACAAGTTGTAGATGCATAGAATCTTCCAATCTTTCAATTTTCCAATCTTCCAATCTTCCAATCTTCCAATTAACACAACACTAGCATACTTCTTTTCCAATTTTTCCAACAAATATATTCCCCTTAATTTTGGTCTTTTACGCACCGTACCGAATAGCCATACAATTTACTTTTATAGGACGTTTGGGTTGTTATGTCATCGTAATTTGCCCTCCAAAAATTGGCGTTGGAGCTGGTATTTTCCGTTGCTGTCCACCAATTAGCATTTTTGCCAATGGTGCCATAATTGCCCTCATTGTCGCGATACCCACCTGGAAGTGCTGCAAATCCACTTTCGTTGGTTGCTCCCTTGTTGGGGGTGTTCCAATAGTTTAACTCCATTTCCTTAAGTTTAGCTCCAGCTACAGCCTCTCCACCTAAGTAGTTAATAAGAATAGTCCATTCAGCATCTGTGGCAATGTGCCAGCCTGCAGGAGCAATATTTTTCTTCTCACTTATGGCAGCCCAATTGTAAAGTCGGCCGTATTTTCGGCCATTTATTGTGTCGTTATCATAATTGCAATATGCGCCATACGTGGCAATACTCCATTTAGAGGCATCTGTTACAAGCGTTATTCCTTCACCACTCTGATAACTTATGGTTCTCAAATTTTCGGCCATCCATGTTTGAGTGCCAATATTAACTGTCTTATAGGAGTTTCCATCCACATCCGTAATGGTGGTTGCCGCCGGCAGTGTTTTTAACGTTACTGTGTTGCCATAACCCGTACCGGTTGCATTTGTGGCATAAGCTCTCAAATAATAAGTAGTTCCGGCTGCAAGACCTGTTACCATACTTTTGAATGACCCAATGCCCGTTCCATCAGTTGTTTTATTATCAGAAATGGTTGGTTCAACGTCTTTTTTCCAGCACACACCACGTGCCGTAACACTAGAACCTGCTTCCGAAGTTATTTCACCACCCAGTTTTGCTGTGTTTTCAGTAATTTCGCTAGCTGAAACTGTTGTGAGTATAGGAACTGGAATTACAGTAGCTTTGTTGTCGCAACTACTTAAAAGACTTGCTGTCAATAATGCAATGATAAGTTTCAAAATTTTCGGACTTGTTTTCATACCATCTTTTTTTTTATAGTTAATAATTTATGTTCTTCTTGCCATCTAATTAAAATTATACAGATGCTTTTTTGTGAAATAATTGCGTTGCAAAGATAATTTTTTTTTGTCGGTTTTTTAGTTCTTGTTATCAATAATGTGATGTATTGTAATTACTCAGCCTCCAGCCCCCTATCCCGATAGCTATCGTGGAGGGGAGATGAGAGTGCATAGATTAAGCATTTTTGATTGAAATGAGCATTTTTTTTTGTAATAAATTATGAAAATCAGTGCGTGTTTTTTAGATTAAAAATTTAAACATAAAGAATTTGTTGATAATTGACTTATTTATTTATGGCTTAAAACAGCTTTTTTTTAATACAATATTTTTTTACGCTAAGAGGCTATCCCGATAGCTATCTCGTGGATTGCGATTACTCTTGTTTTTGGAAATTTTGGATTAGTTACAACATATACAAAATCCACAAATTATAAGAAATTTAAATTTTGATGTTAAATCCTGAAATTTAAATAGAGTACTTTATTTGATGACAATTTCTTAGCTAATTGGTTGTCTGTCTTCCACAAGCATTTACCACATAAAAATGATAAAAACCAAAATAGGGCGTATAGTTATGGGGTGTTTAGCTGCAAAGTACACTCGAATAATGCTGAAACATTTATTTCCCTTACCAACAATTATTTCTTTTGAGGTTTTAAGTCTTTACTAATTTTATTTTTGCTAATGTAGAAATACTTATCTTTGCAAAATCTTTTTAAAGCATGCTGTTAAAAGGTTGTTTGGAGTAATTGCTGTTTTTATTCCATTTAAAATCTTTTTTTTTATCTAAAGTATTCATTTTTCCGATAAGTTTAAAAATGACAAAACACCATTCTTCCGTATTTTTATTTTTAGTTCTGTTGTTGTTAGGTCTTTTCTTTCTCGATTTGGCCTGGGGCAGCATTTCTATTTCGTTGCGTGAAATAATTTCTATTTTCTTGGGAAATTCTTCCAACGAAATAAACTCGGAAATTCTTCTAAACTTCCGTTTGCCCAAAGCCATAACTGCCATTCTAGCAGGAGCTTCACTGTCGGTGGCAGGCTTAATGATGCAAACACTTTTTCGGAATCCATTGGCCGATCCCTATATTTTGGGTGTAAGTTCGGGTGCAAGCTTGGGTGTAGCCATGGTAATGATGGCCACAACGGTTCTACCCTTCGCCTTTGTGAGCAGCGGGTGGGCGTTGATTGTGGCAGCCATTATCGGTGCTTCCATAGTATTGGTGTTGGTGGTGGGCGTTTCTTTGAAAGTAAAAAATGCTGTTTCGCTACTCATCGTAGGTATCATGTTTGGTACCATAGCTAGTTCTTTGGTTAGTGTACTCCAAAATTTTAGCAACCCCGATGCTATTAAATTATTTTTGATGTGGACATTTGGGAGCTTAAGCGCAGTAACCTGGAATTACATGTGGGTGCTATTGCCAGTAGTGATAGTTGGATTGGGATTGTCTGTTTACTTGCAAAAAAAGCTAGACGGACTGCTACTCGGCGAAAATTATGCCCGAGGACTTGGCATTTCTATTGCCCGCACAAGATTTCTTATCGTTTTATCCACTGGCTTATTGGCGGGTGGAATTACCGCTTTTACCGGTCCAATAGCGTTTGTGGGTGTAGCCATTCCTCATATTGCGAGAGGCATTTTTCGCAGTGCTAGTCATAAAGTTTTATTGCCAGCAACTATCCTAATGGGTGCATCGCTTTTATTAGTCTGCGATATTATTTCTCAAATTCCTACCTACACTTTGCCCATTAATACGATAAGTGCCTTGTTTGGAGCGCCTATTATTATTTGGATAATACTGAAAAGACGAAATAATTGATTGGAAAAACACATCTCAGGATTGGAACCCCAACGAGAATGTAAGAAATGAAGTAAAACCAACATAAGTAATTCATTTTAAGATATGTAAATTAAATAAATGCTACAGTATATCGACAAAATACAACTAAATAAGCCAATAAATTATTTGTTTTAAAAATTTAAAAAAATATTGTGTTTAAAGTAAAAATACACCTACTTTTAACGCGGGATTATTTGATTACAAAAAAGGATGAAAAATATTGAAAAACAGCAACAAAAAATGAAGAATTAGATTTTATAAACTCAAATACCAATTACAATCCAAACTGTAATTTCCAATTTATCAATTAATTATAAGTGGCAAAGATTTTTGAAAGCCGAAAAAACAAGATTATCGAGCTTGCCAAAAATGCAGACGCAGAACTGAAAAACCTGCAAATTGCAGATGCATTACGCCATTTTTATTGGGCACAAACCCTTTTACGAAGTCATCCAGATGCTTCGAATATCAAAATGACCAGCGACGGGGGAAATGAAGCTTTGCTAATAACTTGGATACCTATTCAAATCAATCAGATATTTGCAAATTTATCGGTGAATGTAAACCAAGTAGAAGCCAAAGATAGCTATTCCAATTACTTACTGGACATTAGATACAACAATCAACCAGTACGAAACTTCGATTATACTTATTGGGGCGGACAGGATTGGTCAAATATTGTGAGTGCCAAAGATGGATTGGGCGTTTTGGAACTACCCAAATCACAAAGCAGTGCTGATATTCGCCTAAAATGTGAGTATGTTTTTGAGGGAGAAAGTGCCATAGATATGGAACTGCGCGATGTGATGCTAAAGCTTCCCGAAATACCTTACAAAAACTGTTACTTAAAAGTGGGAGCAAAAACCACAGCTACAATTCCAAATATCTTACCCACCAATGTTAGCACTTCCACTGAAACTAATGCTACCAATAACACCACAACTGTAAGACCAATTGCCGTTGCGCCTGACAAAGATGCCATTATGAAAAAGGTGATTTCGGCTATTTCCAGCAAAAATTATCCACTTGCTCAACCACTTTTTAGTTATGAAGGTTATTCTATTTTTCAATGTTTACTGCAATATGGCAATGCAAAAATATTGAAGGATGTTGAGCTAAAGTACTATCAATTTGGCGAATCGGTGATATGCCGCTCTATACCAATGAGTTTTAGTTTTAAATCGAACAATCGTACTTTTGTAGAAGATGTGGTTTTCTATTTCGACAAAAACAACAAAATAGACAATCTTACTTTTGGATTATCTAAAAAAGCGGTGGACGATATAGCTGGCAATGCTGCCTGTAGCGAGGCGGTGCGTATGCAGTTGATAAATTTCATGGAGAATTACAAAACGGCTTATGCCTTGAAGCGATTGGACTATATCGAAAAGATTTTTTCGGACGATGCGTTAATAATTACGGGTAGAGTAACCAAAGTGGCTAGTTCGCCAGAGTTCAGATATTTGAACAATACGATAGTAAAATGCAACCAACAATCTAAAACACAATACATTAAAAACCTTAAATACTCATTTGGAAGCAATGAATTTATCAATCTTCGTTTTGCCGATAATACGGTAAAACAATCGGGCAAGTCAAAAACTGTATATGGAATTCAAATAAAGCAGGAGTATTTTTAGCCCAATTATGGCGACACAGGCTACTTGTTTCTTCTGATTGATTTCACCGACTCCGTTGCGCCAAAGATTAGCGTCCGCACTTGGCAGCCAAATAAAAATGCGGATGGCAGTATTTATGGATTGTCGGATTTTTAGGGAAATGTTGATTAGTCACGGCTTCACTGCAAGTGAAACCGTGACTAAAACAAATCAATTTTCCGCAAAGCCGTTGCGGAAATTTTAACTATTGAAAATATGCTGTACACCCAAACATTTTGCGGTCAGTGACCGCAAAAATTATATATTGCTGATTTTCAAGAGAATAGAATTTTGCAGTCGCCGACTGCAAAATTGATTAATAATTGAAGTGGACACTAACAATTAAAGTACAATAAATGACCTTATAATTCAAAATAATTTCTTTGTCACATATACTTACTATATTTGTGACGAAAATATTTAAGTATGGACAATAGAAACGTTGAAATACAGATATTTGCAAAGATGAAACGAGTATGGATAGGAAAATTATTTTTCCATGAAATTTTCACCGAATTTGCAGAAAGTGCAACAATTAGGTACATGAATAAAATCAATAATCCGATTTTTAATTACCCCGAATTCGAGGTAATTGAAAATAAAGCAGAAGTTAATCGTTTTATTGTATAAGTGGGGCAAACGGCTGTAAATAATGCGATTACCAACAAAAGACTTTGAGCACTAACAGTCTAACAATTAAATGTATGAAAACAAAAAAGATAATTGTAATTGGCAGTGAAATAAATATTATCAACTACGATGGAAGGGAATATATTTCTATAACCGATATGCTTAAAGCAAAAGATGGTGACTTTTTTATTTCCGATTGGCTACGCAACCGAAACACTGTTGAGTTTTTGGGAATATGGGAAAGGGTTTACAATCAAGATTTTAATTATGGCGAATATGCCATAATTAAAAGTCAAGCAGGGTTGAACAGTTATAAAATAAGCGTTAAGGAATGGGTTGAAAAAAACCAATGCAATAGGTATAAAAGCTACAGCTGGAAGATATGGAGGTACGTATGCTCATCCGGATATTGCATTCGAATTTGGAATGTGGATAAGTGCTGAATTTAAAATATACTTAGTAACGGAATTTCAACGACTGAAAGAAGACGAAAGCGATCGACTAAAACTGAACTGGAACTTTCAACGAACATTAGCAAAGCTAAATTATCACATACATACCGATGCCATTAAAGAAAACCTAATACCAGCAGAGCTTGCTAAAAACCAGATTTCGTTTATTTATGCCGACGAAGCCGATTTGCTGAACATGGCTTTGTTCGGAAAAACAGCACAGCAATGGCGAAGTGAAAATCCCAATGCTGAAGTCAATATTCGTGATATGGCAACCATCGAACAATTAGTGGTTTTATCGAATCTCGAAAGTATAAATGCAATGCTTATTCATCAGGCATTAACCCAACAAGACCGACTCCTTAAATTAAATCAAATGGCAATTACGCAAATGAAATCACTGATAAATCATCAAACAACTGTGAACAAGTTGAAATAAAAAATTCAGTTGTAATTGTCATAGTTGGATAGACTCAGTTGGTCGTAGGTTGTGTGTTCGTCTTTTCCGTTCGGCAAAGGTTTCACCTTCGTCGTAGTTAGAAGCAAGGTTTCACCTTGAATATTCAAATTAAATATGGAAAGCAAAGCTTTCCTTTTAAATATGACGAAGGTGAAACCTTCGCAAAACAACCAAGATCAATAGAATAAGCTTAACAGGTATTATTATACTAAATAATTATTAATATATATTTAATTCTACATAAATCATGAAAGTAAAAGTTTTTCATATCAGATTGACTAAAGAGTGAAGATGTCAAGAAAAACCAAGAGGAACTTGGTGTAACTTTCAAAACAAATGGAGAAATACTCAAATTAACTATATGTTTCGATTATAATTGAAATATATTGTATATTTGTAGAATGTTTCAATTATAACAGAAGAAAATGAAAACAGAATACATCAAACGTCCTTTATATATTGATAGAATTAAGCCATTTATTGGCAAACAAATTATCAAAGTGCTAACTGGTCAGCGTCGAGTAGGGAAAAGCTATATTTTACTACAGTTAATTGACGAGATAATAACATTACAGCCAGATGCAAATATTATTTATATCAACATCGAAATAACTGAATTTGATAAGATTAGAACGCATTCGGCACTATATCAATATGTTACTGAAAAATTAGTAGAAGGTGTGCCCAATTTTTTGTTTGTTGACGAAATACAAGAGGTGCAGTCATTTGAACTTTGTTTACGGTCGCTTTTGGCCGAATCGAAATGTGATATTTATTGTACAGGAAGTAATGCTCAAATGCTTTCGGGTGAATTAGCTACAAAGCTATCTGGACGTTACATTCAGTTTCCAATCTATTCATTGAGTTATTTAGAGTTTCTTGAATTTCACAAATTACCGAATGAGAATAAAAGTTTAACACTGTATCTGCAATTGGGTGGGATGCCTTATTTGATACATACAGGATTGGAAAATGTTGTGGTGATGGAATATCTGAGGAATGTGAATTCTACAATTTTACTAAAAGACGTGGTGGCAAGAGAAAATATTAGAAATGTTTCATTTCTCGAAAACCTGACCGCTTTTTTGGCCGATAATACTGGCAGTATTTTATCTGCCTTGAATATAAGCAAGTACCTCAAATCGCAGCATCAACTTGTACCAACACAAACAGTATTGAACTATTTGCGAGCATTGACAAATGCCTTTTATGTTCACAAAGTTCAGCGAGCAGAAGTTAAGGGTCTAAAAATTTTTGAGGTAGGCGACAAGTATTATTTTGAGGATTTGGGCTTGCGCAATGCCATTCGTCATTTCGATTATCGTGGGGATGTAAATAAACTGATGGAAAATGTGGTTTATCTTCAACTAAAAAGAAATGGATACAATGTTTTTGTTGGTCAGATGGCACACAAAGAAATTGATTTTATGGCCGAAAAGGACGGTGCTAGAATTTATATACAAGTGGCGTATATGTTGACAGATCAAAATACAATAAGTCGCGAATTTGGAAATTTATTGTCCATTGACGACCAATATCCTAAATACGTTGTAACGATGGACGAAATTTCTGCTGGATCTGATTATAAAGGAATTCGTCAAATACATTTGCGAGATTTCCTTACAATGTAATGACTCAAAAAACAACTATCGATATAATCACGGCTTCACCCGATGGAAATCGGTTCCAAATGAAGCCGCGACTTGGAAGGTGAATTTAAGATTTAGAATAGAACAAGGAATAAAATATTGATTTACAAATAGAATAATATCCAAATGAAAAAACTATTAACCACCCTATTCCTTTTCGCAGCAATAGCCAATCTATCTGCCGAAATATCCGTAAAATCATTCCGCAAGCTGGAAAATGACCTTGATGCACGAGTAAATGCACCAATTAAAGATTTTAACGGAGATGTGAGTGCCATTATCAAAGTAGTAACCACGCAGACAGGATTTACTTTTGATTGTGGACAAGCAGGAATCGTAAAAACCGTGAATAAACCCTCCGAAATATGGGTTTACGTACCGTATGGAGTGAAACGTATTTCTATGATGCATGAAAAGTTGGGACAATTGAGGGATTATATGATTCCTATGCCGATAGAAAAGGCAACAGTTTATGAAATGATTCTTACTACTGGTAAGGTAATTACCACGGTAGAAGAAACCATCGAAAGCCAATGGTTGCTGATAACGCCAGAGCCAGCGGATGCTTCGGTATATTTGGACGAAGTGTTTGTGAAATCGGGCATGTACCAAGCCAAACTTAAACCAGGAAGTTACACCTACCGCATAGAAGCACCCCTTTACCACACTGAAGCAGGAAAAGTGGAAATTACCGATGCAAAAAAAGAGTTAACCGCAAAACTAAAACCAGCTTTTGGTTACGTAAGCGTTAGTACCAGCCCCGAAAAAGATGCAAAAGTAATTATTGACGGCAAAACGCTGACAACAAACACGCCCTGCAAAAGCGATGCTCTTGCCAGCGGTGAACATATAGTGCAGGT
>JAIFKQ010000077.1 GCA_020049515.1 Paludibacter sp.
AAGATTTGTGCATCGGTATAGTGGGAGTGGGCAATGTAGGCAGCAAAGTGGCCAATGTTTGCAATTTGCTGGGCATGAAAGTGCTGCTCAATGACCCACCGATGGCTCGTGCCGAAGGTGGAGACGCTTTTGTAAGTTTAACGGAAGTAATGGAAAAGGCAGACATTATTACGCTGCATGTTCCATTAAATATGAAGGGTGATGATGCCACTTTTCATTTGGGAAATGAAGCTTTTTTGTCGCAATTAATTAAAAAGCCAATATTGATAAATTCTTGTCGCGGCGAAGTGATAGAAACGCAAGCCGTGAAACAAGCATTAAAAAGTGGTCAACTTTCGGGTTTCGTTTGCGATTGTTGGGAAAACGAACCTGATATTGATTTGGAATTGCTATCCCTGACAACCATCGCCACGCCTCACATAGCGGGTTATTCTAAAGATGGTAAAGCTACTGGAACACAAATGAGTGTGAAAGCCATCAATGATTTCTTCGGTACATTGATGGAAAAGGACTGAGCGAGCAGGATATTATTTCAAAAGCCATCCTTTCAACCTACGATATTCGCAATGACGATAGGGAATTCCGTAACAATACCGAACTTTTTGAACAGTTGCGTGGTGATTATCCCACACGAAGGGAATTTTCGGCTTTTACGATTGATGCGAATAATATAGAACAGAAAACTTTTGATAAACTGATAAAATTAGGGTTTAAAAAGCCCCCAGCGCCCACAGGGGGAGTTTCTCAGGGAGCAAATAAATGAACAAATAAATAATTATACTAACTAAAATTTCCCCTTTAGGGGATTAAGGGGTCTTATTATGAAACAAAAAGCAGACATTGGATTAATTGGTTTGGCCGTAATGGGCGAAAACCTTGTATTGAACATGGAAAGCAAAGGCTTTACCGTAGGTGTTTTCAACCGCTCGGTTGACAAAGTGGATAAATTTATTGCTGGACGTGGTGCAGGAAAAAACTTCATCGGTGCACATTCTATCGAAGAACTTTGTGCTTCGTTGGCAAAACCGCGTAAAGTAATGATGCTCGTGAAAGCTGGTCAGGCTGTTGACGATTTTATCGAACTTCTTCTTCCACATTTAGAAGCTGGCGATATTATTATTGATGGTGGTAATACGCATTTTCCTGATACCATTCGTCGTGCCAAATACGTAGAAAGCAAAGGTTTATTGTATGTTGGAACTGGTGTTTCGGGTGGCGAAGAAGGTGCATTGCTCGGCCCTTCAATGATGCCGGGCGGTTCTCCAGCTGCTTGGCCAGCAGTTAAAGAAATTTTCCAGGCTGTATCTGCTAAAGTTGAAGATAACGTACCTTGTTGCGACTGGGTAGGCGAAGGCGGTGCCGGACACTTTGTGAAAATGGTGCACAACGGTATTGAATACGGTGATATGCAAATTATTTGCGAAGCGTATCAGGTAATGAAAGAAATGTTGGGAATGAATGCTGACGAAATGCATGAAGTTTTCAAAACATGGAACGAAGGTGACTTGGATTCATATTTGATTGAAATTACCCGCGATATCTTGGGTTACAAAGATGAGAATGGCGAAGCATTGGTAGAAAAAATTCTAGATACAGCAGGTCAAAAAGGTACTGGTAAATGGACCGCAGTTTCGGCGCTCGATTTAGGTATTCCATTGACTTTGATTGGCGAATCGGTTTTTGCCCGTTGTTTGTCGGCACAAAAAGACTTGCGTGTGGAAGCTTCTAAAGTGATTGCCGGTCCAGATGCTAAATTCATTGGCGACAAGGCTCAAATGATTTCCGACTTGAAAGATGCTTTGTTTGGAGCAAAAATTATTTCGTACGCTCAAGGTTATAACTTGATGATGGAAGCAGCCAAAGAATACAAATGGAACCTGAACTATGGCGGCATTGCTTTGATGTGGCGCGGTGGTTGCATTATCCGTTCCGTATTTTTGGTGGATATCAAAACTGCTTTTGATAAAAATCCAAACTTGCATAACTTGTTATTGGACGACCATTTCAACCAAATTGTACAAAAAGCCCAAGCCGGATGGCGTCGTGTGTGTGCTACTGCATTGACCAACGGAATTCCTGTTCCTGCACTCACGGCAGCTCTTTGCTACTTCGATGGATTGCGCTCGGATCGTTTGCCAGCCAACCTATTGCAAGCACAACGTGACTATTTTGGTGCTCATACCTACGAACGTTTGGACAAACCACGCGGACAGTTTTTCCATACCAACTGGACGGGTAGAGGCGGTGACACTGCTTCTACAACTTATGAAGTATAACCCTTGTTTATTCCCGTAATAAAATTTTTCACTAAAGCCCCTCCAAATTATAGAGGGGCTTTTTCTTTTATGTAAGTAGAAACTAAGTGCAATTTGTTGATTTTTATGTAGTTAATGAATTTTTAAATTAAAGTTGCTGTTTTTTTTTTTCAATTGTTGTTTGAATAATTCGTTATTCTGAAACTCAGTTTTTTAGTGAAATATATGTGTTTTATTGCCAAATGATTAAAGGAATCTAGTGAAAACAAAAGTGAAAATAAATCTTAAAAGTGCTGGGAAGTTAGAACAAATAAACTACCTTTGCAAAACGTAAAGGAATTAAGTTGGAGCAAAAGAAAGTGTTGACAACATCAAATTTAAAAACGGAAAAACGAACTTAGCAAATCTAAATATATTTTCCAAACAAATTACTTGGTTTATTAAATTATTAGTTTGAGTTAGTTCGAATAAATATACCAGCGCAAATGGTGAAATTGGTAGACATGCTACTTTGAGGGGGTAGTGCCGGTTACGGTGTGTGGGTTCGAATCCCATTTTGCGCACTCTTATTTTATATTCTGAATATCTTCACATTTGAAAGAATGCATCGATAAGTGTATATAACAACTTGTTGAAAAAATTAGTAAAATATTGTTATACCAAAACTTTGTTTTCCTGTTGGAAATATAACAAAGTCTTGGTATTTTTATTTTACTAAAGCTGCGAAAATGGCTGGTTGAAAATTACCCGGCTTTCAAAATTTAGGATAAATATTTGAGTAATCTAAATTTTCAGAAATAGGTTCTCAACGAGTTAGAAAAGACTTTGTTCATTCAATTCTGAATAATATACCTTATCCATTATTTCTTTTACATTTCTATTAGCGTGCACGTTACTAGCTATTTTACTAATGGTGTGGGCTTTCATTCCATGGTCATTGTAAGGTTTTATAAGTTGTCGAATTTGTTCGGCCGGAGTTTGTGGTGCTAACCAAGTTTTGCAATCTTGATTTGACAGTATCAGCGGCATTCGCTTTTTTAAGTTGTGAATCATTTCCATCAGCGGATTGGCCTCGGTAGTGAGTATGCTAAATGTTTTTCGCACTTCGCCAGTTTTCTTGTCAATCCAATTGTCGTAAACTGCACCTACCAAAAAAGCTGCATTGTCTTTTGGGGCTACAAAGTATGGATATTTAAGCCCATTCACGTCTCTCCATTCATAAAACCCACTCACAGGAAGCAGACAACGGTGTGTAATAATATTTTGTTTAAACGAAGGCTTCTCAAAAATCGTTTCGCCTCGGGCATTTAGTGTTTTTGTACGCCAATCATTGGCGCTCGACGCATCCTTAACCCAACTCGGTATCAAGCCCCATTGGTACATTTCTATTCCATCGTTTTTTATCACTGGCAAAGCTGGATGCGTAAAGCCATTTACGAGGTACATATCCGGAAAATCAGGCATTTTAGATTTGTCCAGGTTAACTTTTGGCTCAGGTAAGCTATTGTAATATTGCTCTGCTGTCATTAACACTCCTTTGCGTAATATGGCTACAGTAAAACACATGCGATTATTGAGATTAAAGTAAATATAGTTGATCTACTAACAATTGAGTCCGTTTTGATTAAAAATCAAAAATGATATAACATGAAACATTAACTTTAATATCGTGTTTTTTTAGCACAAAATCCATGCAAGATTTGGTTCCTAAAGTTTGTTCTGCAAGATAGAGGTTCAATATTCAATGGTTTTTTATATTATTCTCAAGTTTAGAATTGAATAGACAGTATGCAAGCCGTTCGGTTTTTTTTTAATATTATCAAAAACCATTAATATTTTTCATTTTCAAACCTATAGTAAATTGTTAATTAGGTATTTGATCTTAATCTTAATTGAATTGATTTAGATTTTCTTGATAATACACCGATGTTTTTCCGTATTAAGTATTTGTTTTTTCTAGCTCAGCGTATTAGACTTTAATTTTATTTCGCCCATTCACTTGTAGGTCTGCAAGTACACACCAAATTTCTATCCCCGAAAGCATTATCAACCCTAGCCACATTTACCCAAAACTTATTTTCGGCCACCCAAGAAGTTGGATATGCGGCTTTTACCCTGGTATAGCAATGATTCCATTCGTCCGAAACAATTGAATATTCAGGGTGTGGCGCATTCATTAACACATTGTCCGTAGCATCCGCGGTACCGTTTTCAATTTCTTTTATTTCGGTATAAATTTGTAGCATGGCATCTGCAAAGCGATTTAATTCTGCCAGCGATTCACTTTCAGTTGGCTCTATCATCAAAGTGCCATGCACAGGAAACGAAAGGGTAGGAGCATGAAACCCATAGTCCATCAACCGTTTAGCTATATCGCTCTCTGTTATTCCCGAGGTGGCTTTGAAATTTCTAGCTTCCAAAATCAGTTCGTGACCCACACGGCCATTTTCGCCAGTATAAAGTACACCATAACTGTCTTTTAGTCTAGCAGCTAAATAATTAGCATTCAGAATGGCTATCTTGGTAGCTTGCGTTAAGCCCTCTTCGCCAAGCATTCTAATATATCCATACGTAATTGTCAACACGCTGGCGCTTCCGTAAGGTGCTGCCGAAACGGTGTTTTCACCGTACGATTTGCTGGGTAAAAATGCTGCCAAATGCTCTGCTACACATATTGGACCTACACCTGGACCACCACCACCATGGGGAATGGCAAAGGTTTTATGTAAATTCAAATGGCAAACATCGGCACCTATTGTACCTGGATTTGTGAGTCCCACTTGTGCATTCATATTAGCTCCATCAAGATAAACTTGTCCGCCATTGGCATGAATCGTTTCGCACATTTCCTTTACATGCGCTTCAAAAATTCCGTGAGTGGAAGGATATGTAATCATGCATCCCGCCAAAGTTTCTTTGTTGGATTCGGCTTTTTCTTTCCAATCAATTAAATCGGTATTTCCATTTTCGTCGCATTTTATTACAATTATGTCAAATCCGGCTTGGTGCGCACTGGCAGGGTTTGTGCCGTGTGCCGAAGACGGAATAAGCACCGTTTTTCGCTCGGTTTCGCCGCGCGATTTATAATACGAGCGAATGGCCATCAATCCAGCATACTCGCCAGCAGCACCCGAATTGGGCTGCAAACTACAAGCTGCAAAACCAGTTATGGCGCATAAAAACTTTTCAAGTTCCGTAATCAATTCATTGTAACCCTCAGTTTGGTCGGTAGGTGCCAACGGATGAATTCCACCAAACTCAGGGCGACTTAATGGAAGTAATTCCGAAGCTGCGTTCAATTTCATGGTACACGACCCGAGCGAAATCATCGAGTGAGTTAGCGAAATATCGCGGCGTTCCAGTTTTTTGATATAGCGCATCATTTCCGTCTCACTGTGAAAGTTGCTAAAAATATCATTAGTCAAAAATGATGAAATACGCTCAAAATTTTCGTCGAATGAAATCAAATTTTCAAATTCTGACTCATCTTCAGCGTACACCGATTCACAATCGCCAGCCGAAGCAAAAATTTCTATCAATGCATTTACGTCGTCTATATCTGTTGTTTCGTCAAAGCTGATACCGATTTCACCAGTTGCAAAATAGCGGAAATTCACTTCATATTCCAAGGCAATATTTTTCAACTTTTCTACTGTAACTCCTTCGGGTAGAGTTATTTTCAATGTGTCAAAAAAGTTTTCATTCTCTTGCGAATAACCATACACTGGCAAAATTTCGTTGATATAAGTAGCTATGGCATGTATCCGCTGCGAAATGGTTTTAATTCCTTCGGCGCCATGATATACAGTGTAAAACCCAGCCATAGAGGCTAATAGCGCTTGTGCGGTACAAATATTCGAAGTCGCTTTTTCGCGCTTGATGTGTTGCTCTCGCGTTTGTAGGGCCATTCGCAAGGCTGGCTTGCCGTTTACGTCTTTGCTTATACCAATAATTCGTCCGGGCATATCACGTTTAAATTCCTCACGAGTAGCAAAATATGCTGCCGACGGACCGCCAAATCCCATCGGAATTCCCCAACGTTGAGTAGAACCGAATGCGATATCCGCACCCCATTCTCCCGGAGGTGTGAGCAATGCTAAGCTAAGCAAATCAGCTGCTACAGCCACTTTGCAGTTTTTAGTATGCGCTTCGGCTACAAAATCGGCATAATCTTCAATGCTTCCGTTAGCATTTGGATATTGAATAATGGCACCGTAATGTTTGTCGGTAAAACGCATGGTATCGTAATTACCAATTTGTAATTCAATACCTTGCGCTTCGGCACGCGTGTGAAGCACTGCCAAAATGGAAGGGAAAGTATTTTCATCAACAAACAAAATGTTGGCTTTGTTTTTCAGTTGGTCGCGACTACGCAAATTGAGCATCATGGTAGCAGCTTCGGCAGCGGCAGTTGCTTCATCTAGTAATGATGCATTGGCAAGAGGAAGAGCCGTAAAGTCACATACTGCCGTTTGAAAATTCAGCAAAGCCTCCAATCGTCCTTGCGAAATTTCGGCTTGATAAGGTGTGTAGGAAGTGTACCACGATGGATTTTCAAAAACATTTCGTTGAATAACAGCAGGAGTACATGTATCGTACCAACCTTGACCAATATAGGTAGTGAAAAGTTGATTTTTCGACGCAATTTCAGCAATATGTTCAGCGTATTGTCGTTCGGTAAGTGCTTCGGGCAATTCAATAGTTTGTTCTAATTGAATGGATGCTGGTATAGTTTGGGCAATCAACTCTTCTAAATTATTTACTCCAATTGCTTGAAGCATAAATGCTTCGTCTTTTTCCGAAATGCCTATATGGCGAGCTTGCAGTAAGTCTTTCATCGTAAGTGAGAATTATTTTTTTTCAAGCCGCAAAGGTACTTTTTTCTTTTTGAAAGAAATCCACTATAAATAAAAAGATATGAACAAAATAGGGTAGTTTTTATTCCATTTACAGGTTGTAAGTTATAACCTTAAATTGTCACTATTAGTAGTAAAATAGATTATTTTTGTGACAAATTTAAAATGTTTACCCGTAAGCTCTTAAGATGAATTAGCTAAGTGTTGATTATTTTAAATATTGCAAAAATGCAGTATGAAATAATTTGATACAGAACTATTATTGTCACTTTTTAGTTAAGTTCAAATAGGAAATGTATATAAAGTAAATATAAATTATGCTTCGCGATATTCGTAAACAATCCATTTTTTGACCGCTCGACGAACAGAACATTTTGCCAAATCCTTACACCCAATTTGATATATGGCTTCAGGAAGTAATTAAAAATAAGCAACTTGAACCTTCAGCCATGGTGCTTTTTCAATAAATGGTAGTAGCCCGAGAGCATTTCGATAATGGATTTCTGTGGATGGAGACTCTGAAACGAAGAAGTATTTTAAAACAGAGCTTAATATAGACTTAATACGGTGGTATTTAGCCTAACAACAATAATAATAATTTAACTAACTGGAGTGGTTTACTGCAACATGGGTTAATATTTAAATAAGGAAAAATAATTTTTCAAGAAAAAAGGGAAGATAAAACTCTTCCCTTTTTTTCAGAAATGCAATGAACCTCAATATTTCACATTAATACTGGGTTATCAATAAACCAACTTCACATTCTCTGTCCCAATTTGTAACACATAAATACCATGCGTTGGTAATCGAAAGCTTATAAAAGTAGCATCAATTTTTTGGCTATATATTAATTTCCCAAGTAGTGTATATACTTCTAGTTTTTTTCCAGAGATTCCACCGCTAACTTGAATTACTCCTTCTTGAACATTTACTTGTAGATTTGAAGCAGTTGAATAAGTTAAACCAGAAGAAAAACCTTCAACAATATTAGTGAAATCCATCCATTGAAATGCCGCAGCATATAAATTTTTTGAACCTATAGGCACATGCAAAACACAAGTAGTAGTATTAATACCCTTAAACACATCGTTAGAATCAGAATTAGTTGAAGTTAAATCAACTGGCACGGTGGGATAGGCATTTATTGAAGTCATATTTGTGCATCCCATAAACATCCCTGAACGAATCGTTTTAACAGATTCAGGGATGGTCACTGAAGTAAGATTTAAACAATTCATAAAAGCACTACTTCTCACATAATCTACTGTGGAAGGGATAACGTAACTGCTTCCCACTTTTGCTGGTGGATAATAAATAATTGTAGTTAACTCTTTATTAAACAATACCCCATCTACACTCTCATTATCTATATTTGCCGGATCAACGGTTACAGCCGTCATGCCTGCGCAATCATAAAATGGATTGTTATTGAAAAACGTAACCGAGGCTGGTATATACATGGAAGTTAAACTATTACATTGCGTAAAAGCATGACCTGTAATGTACACTACCGACGTAGGAATAGTAATTGAATATAAATTTTGACAATTACTGAATGCCATGTCACCTATTGTATCCACAGAGGTTGAAATAGTATAAGTAGTTTCAGGCTTACCGGCTGGATAAACAAGTAAAGTTGATTTATCTTTATTATACAAAATTCCATCCACACTGCTATAATAATTATTGGCAGCATCTGCATTTATCTGGGTTAATAATTTACATCCAAAGAAAACATAACTTCCAATTTTTTTTACCGATGCAGGAATGGCGATATTTGCAATTTTTATACAACCCCAAAAAGCACCATCACCAATTGAATCAACCGATGAAGGAATTACCAACGTTGATAATTCATAGCAACTCATAAATGCCCATGCTTTAATGGAAGTAACCGACGAAGGAATTGTAACCGATGTTAAACCTGAAGATGAAGCAAAAGCATAAGATTCAATACGTGTAACTGAGTAGTTGATACTGTTATAAGTGACTGATAGAGGAATGGTTACATCGCCCGAATAACTATTAGCATTGTTTGTTTCAACCGTAACGGCAACCTTGTAAGGAGAAATGGAGGAGATGATGTCATAATAGATTCCATTTACTTCAAAATCGAAGGCCCAAGTACTTAACGATAAGCCAAGTAAAGAAATAAGTAAAATTGTTTTTTTCATTGCATTTTTGTCAGTGATTAAGGTGCTGACGCCGCACTTCTAGGTATTTACTATATAATTAGAATTGTAGGAAAAATGACAAATGAAATTAATTAAACAAATATCCGATAATTATTTTATTCATCCACATTAATTCAGTTAAAGATACACTTATTTATGGAATAGTTTTTTGAGAGGCTAAGTCAAGGTATTGAATTATGCCTAAACTGAGGTATCTACTAGAAATAGATAATCTCAATGAATTATAATATGTTTAATTCTACTTTATCAAATTAAAGATTTAACCACAATAGACAATTATCTATCCTTAAATGGATTAAAGAATAACAATCCACACAAAAAAAGACAGCCTTACATGCTATCGAGTTAAAAGCCCTTCTAATTACTCCTTCACCAAACCTTCAGACCCTTCGCTTCCAGGTATCAATTCAAAAATCTTATTAGGCATTAAATCTGGCTCATCGCGATGTGACACGTACAAAATGGCAATTTTTTTTTCGGCAGCAATAGCATTTACCATTTCAATAAAAAGTTTGCTGTTGTCATCATCTAGTTCTATAGTTGGTTCGTCCAAAATTAATAGAGGTGGGTGCTTTACCATGGCCCTAGCCACCATCACCATGCGCTGCTGACCATTGGAAAGTCGCTGAAATGTTTTATTGCGGTACGCTTCACCCAACATTTTCACCCAACCATTGGCAATATCTATCTGTATAGCAGTGGGTTTCGAATATAATCCCACAGAATCCATCAAGCCCGAGATAATCATATTTTCCACTGTATCTTCATGCTTAAATTGCTCTATCATCGAAGGTGTAAAATAGCCTATCTGCCGTTTGATATCCCATATTGATTCTCCAGAGCCTTTTTTTCGCCCAAAAAGAATTAAGTCCTGACCATAACCGCGCGGATTATCACCTGTTATCAATGACAATATCGTGCTTTTACCCGATCCGTTGGGACCTACTAATTGCCAAAACTCACCACTATTAATTGTCCAGTTTACCTTGTTAAGTACTTTTTTATCGCCATAATGGACTGATACTGAATTGAGTTTTACCAGCGGATTTATATCGTTTTGATTGTCATCGTATTGTTTTGGAAGTGTGAATTGTTGCATTTTTTTTGCTTGCACTAACTCTAGTTCTTTAAACGTTTCTGAAGGCTGTATTTTTACAATTTTGTTTTTCTCATCTATTGAATAAATAGTTTCTATGCAGGGTAACAAATCACGTTTACGAAAAAAGACCTGTATCAGCAATGTCGTTTCGGCCAATTGACTCAATGCTAAGGTGATGGACTCTTGCGTGGCTTTGTCAATGTTGCTATACACATCGTCGAGCACCATGTATGCTGGCTTTTGGGTCATGAGGTAGGTGAGGAGCGCTTTTTTTTGCTGACCGCTGGACATGCTCCCTAGACTGGAATTTTCAGCCGTTTGAATCAAAAATTTATCATGTAATAATTCCTCTTCTACCATTTTGAGAATGACTTTTGAAGAATGTAAAACGCCTTGCAATAAACTCAAATCAACGAAATCGACCAAAAAAATATTTTTCATTACTTGGTCTAAAATGTAGTTCTTATTTGAATTGTTAGATAAATAAAGTCCTATGTTTGAATAGTTCATTTTGTTGTTTTTTGGATGTTTTTTTGGATATTTTCATCAACTCTGAATACTACAATTTTGGTGATAATATCAAAAGGTAGGGGTTGTTCGATGGGGAATTGAATGGCACCTTTGGAGTGTTTATAAGCTGTCAACTCGCTTTTAAATGCTTCTACACCAGAAGATCCAGGGTAAAATCCGATGTGATTTTTATAGGCCGCAAAATGAACTAAAATTCCATTTTGAGTAAATGTAGGCATCTGATAACTGATGGTTTCTTTGGCATCAGGAGCTGCATGCTGAATAGTGAGTCTCAGTGTTTGTAATATGGATTGTAGATTGTCTTCAAATTTCGAAATATACATGTCTATATCGTTAGAATTGGAATTGTTCGTTTTATAATGTTGCATACTAAAAAGACTTGACAGTATTAAACTAATTTTAAAAATTCAAAGGCGCTAGCACCATTTTACAATTGATTCCGCAAAATTAATACATTAGTCTAATTTAATGGCTACTAATTTATTTTTAATTGCATATAAGATTAAATTGATGGTATTTCTCGTTTGAGTTTTTTCAAGTAATTTGGAACGATAGGCTTCAACTGTTTTTACACTTCTAAATATTTTTGAAGCTATTTCATTGGCAGTTAATCCATCGCAGAAGTATTGCATTATTTCATGTTCTTTTTCAGTAAATTCATCATCCGTTTTTTTTGTATTGTTCGAGTAGTTGGAGTGTTGAGCTCTGTTAAAAATTATTTGTCTCAATAGATTGTTTGAAAAATAACATTCTCCCTTTGAGACCATTTTAAAAGCCCTAGTTAACTCTTCTTTTGAAGCATTTTTTTGTATAAAACCCATTGCACCCGCATTTATCAAGTCGGTATAATTTTCATTTTCACTCAACATGGTTATTATTAAAATTTTTATCTCCGGTTTTTTTATTTTTGCCTTAATAGTGGCTTCTAATCCCTTCATTTTTGGCATTTCAATATCCATTAAAACTATATCTGGATTTAATTTATCCAGCAACTCCAGCAAAATTTCGCCGTTATCTGCCTCAGCAATAACCTTTCCAATGCCTTCGCCCTCAATAAGAAGTTTCATTCCTTCACGAAACAGCAAATGGTCGTCTACTAATATTATTTTACATTGGTTCATAATAATTATTATTTTAGAAATAAGGTTTAATACTCGCTTTATTGTTTTATTCTATCAATAAAATAAACTGTTTCAAGCAGCATATTTTTGAGTCCATTGGCGTTATTCTATTGTAAAAATAACACATAATGTCTTTAATTTCAGCATTGTAAACCCTAAAATAAAACAGTATAAACCCTAAAAACGCTATGCCTTTCCACTCTAATTTATGTCACTTAAGAAAGTCAGCCTTTATTACTACACGGGTTCTAAAACTGAACCAGCTAGTTTATAATCTTTAAAATTTAAATAAAATATAGTGGGAATAATCGCAAAGGATTTTGTGGTTAATGAGCCGAAATACAAAGCAGTGTTTTTCCTTTTTCCCATTTATGAGTAACTGTAGCTAAATGTCTTACCGCTTTTGTATGAGTTGATTTAAAAATCATCTAAAGTCTGTTCCATGATTTCTCTATGATTTGAATTACTGCAAAAAATGTAAAACCATAAATTTTATTTAAACAAAAAAAGACTACCCGTAAAAGATAGTCTTTTTATTTAATAATCACCAGCTGCTTACTCCAGCAACGGTGAGTTTTAAATCCTTTTAATTTTAGCACCCAATGCGTTCAATCGACCTTCAATATCTTGATAACCACGGTCTATTTGGTCGATATTGTGAATTATGCTCGTTCCTTCGGCCGAAAGTGCTGCTATTAGCAACGCTATTCCTGCTCTAATATCGGGCGAACTCATGGTGGAAGCTCGCAGATGGAGGTGGTTGCCCATGCCGATAACGGTGGCGCGGTGTGGGTCGCACAATATAATTTGAGCACCCATATCTATCAGTTTATCGACAAAAAACAAACGGCTCTCGAACATTTTTTGGTGAATAAGTACGCTGCCTTGCGCTTTGGCTGCTACTACTAACAGTACGCTTAATAAATCGGGCGTTAGTCCTGGCCAAGGAGCATCGGCAATGGTCATTATGGACCCGTCGATAAACGATTCGATGGTGTAGCTATCTTGCTGGGGAATAAAAATATCGTCGCCACGCTGTTCCAATTGAATTCCCAACCGTCTGAAACTGTCTGGGATTAGCCCCAACTCATTGTATGCCACATCTTTGATGGTAATTTCGGAAGCTGTCATGGCTGCCATGCCAATAAAACTGCCAATTTCTATCATGTCGGGCAAGATGCGATGGTTGCAACCGTTGAGCGATTCTACGCCTTCGATGGTAAGTAAATTTGAGCCAACACCAGCAATGCTAGCACCCATGGAATTGAGCATTTTGCAAAGCTGTTGCAAATATGGTTCGCAGGCGGCATTGTAAATAGTGGTTTTACCCTCGGCCAAAACGGCTGCCATCAATATGTTAGCTGTACCAGTTACCGAAGCCTCGTCCAACAACATGTAGCAACCAGTCAGTTTTTTAGCTTCTATTTCGTAGCGTTTTGTGTTGGCATCGTAACGAAATTCGGCGCCTAGCTTTTGAATTCCCAAAAAGTGAGTGTCCAATCGGCGGCGTCCAATTTTATCGCCACCCGGTTTTGGAATAATTGCTTTTCCAAAGCGGGCTACCAACGGACCAACTATCATTACCGAACCACGCAAAGAAGCACTTTTGTTGTAAAAATCCTCGGATTGAAGATAATCCATATTAACAATCTTGGCCTTAAATGAATAGGAATCAGCATTTAAGCGAACTACTTCCACGCCCATATCAGACAATAAACTTATCAAGTTATTGACATCTAAAATATCAGGTATATTGCTAATTGTAACTGTTTTAGGAGTAAGAAGTACGGCGCAAATAACTTGCAGTGCCTCATTTTTTGCGCCTTGTGGCGTGATGGAACCAGAAAGGCGATGGCCGCCTTCTATTTGAAATGATGCCATAAATATTGTTTCGTGTTTTTTTGTTTCGTATTTCGTATTTCGAGATAAAGATAATGAAAACGATTTGAAAGTATTTAAAGTCGAAGTATTGTAAGTGGTTTACTAATTCTTTAGGCTTTAGTAATTGATTGTAAAATACTGATTATTAGTTAAAGTATTTTATTTAAATCAAAATGAGGTTTTTTCAATTCAAAGTTACAAAGATGAAATCCTGATTACAATGTATATTGCGTTCAAATTTATTCTATTTGTTTCATTCGGTAGATCTTCATTGTTCCCTGAAAAAAAACAAATTCAATTTACCCAAATCAGGAAACATATCATTTTTATATTTTTAACTTAGGGCTTGGTTTGCTAATCCGTGGATTGCCTTTAGTTTGCTCCTTTTTTTTATTTTTTCGGTTGAATAATACGTCTTTGGATTCAACTAATTTAAAGAAATCTTCTTCAATATCGAGTTTTCCTTTGGACATTTCACGTAAATCGTCAAAAATTTTTCGATTGTCAACTACTTCTTTGTTCCAAGTTAAAAAACATTTTTTCATTTGATTGGCAATCAATCGAATTAACTCATTTTTCTCGTCACCTTCTTCATAACCAGCTACTTTTTCAATCATTTCTTCCAACGTGCGACCGTAATGTTGGTAGCGTATGCGGGATTTTTTGTAAGGGATGGATTCTGGATGAGAATAAAGATTTTCTTCCTGCAAAATTTCGTAAGGGTAATCAATATCCAATTTAAAATCGGACATAATAGCCACGTGATCCCACAATTTGTGCTTAAAATCATTCACATCACGCAAGTATGGAAAAAGATTTCCCATAATATTTATGATGGTTTGTACGCAACGGGTCCGTTCTTCGCGGTCTTCTATAGTTTGTGCAAAAGCAACTAATTGCTGTATGTTACGCCCATATTCAGGCATAATCAATTTTCCTTGTAAGGTGGTATATTCCATTTTTGATACTATATATAGTGATAAGATGCAAAAGTAGCTATTTTTTTTCAGAAACCACTTTTTTTTTTGATAAGAAGTTGTTTTGGCAATCGCTCTATGTCAACCGCTGTCAAGGGTTTTGAAGTTTTGTAACCTCATTTTGTCAACCGCTGTTAGGGTCTATGAACGCTGACAGGGTTTATTACAACCCCTTACTTCAATCATTTCATATATTTATATTTGAATTTAATAGTTTTGTAGTTTTTTTATTTAAGTGTCAATTTGCATAATTTTTTTAAATCCATAACCCGAAACACTATTAAACCCTTCAATCTCTTTTCCAACTTTCTGAAAAAAATCGTACCTTTGCATTTCGTTTATATTTATCGAAAAGAATGACTTATCAAACACATATCCTTCCCAACGGACTTAAATTAATTCACAAACCCGACGTAAGTGCGGTGGCTTATTGCGGTTTAATTATAAATACTGGTTCGCGCGACGAAATGGAGCAGGAGCAAGGCATGGCGCATTTTATTGAGCATATACTTTTTAAAGGTACCGAAAAACGCCGTTCGGGTCACATTATCAATCGGTTAGAACATGTTGGCGGTGAGCTAAATGCTTACACTTCCAAAGAAGAAACCGTGGTTTTTGCTACTGTGCTCAAAGAGTATTTTGAACGCGCCATGGAATTGATTTCCGACATTGTCTTGCATTCTACTTTTCCCCAAAAAGAAATTGACAAAGAAATTGTCATTATTATGGATGAAATTTCGTCCTACAAAGACAGTCCTTCTGAATTGATTTTCGACGATTTTGAAGAGATGATATTTGAGCATCACCCCATTGGCCACAATATTTTAGGAAAATCGGAATTGCTGGAACATTATACTACTGCCGATGCCGTGCGGTTTGTGAAGCGACAATATCATCCTCGCGAAATGGTGTTTTTTTCGTTGGGAGACTTAAATTTCAAGCAATTGATTCGCTGGGCTGAAAAATACTTGCATACAGAACCTTCTGAAATGCAACCACCAAAACGGTTTTCACCCACTACCTATACGCCTCAACGAATGGAAGTTGTGAAAAATACACACCAAGTCCATTTTATTGTAGGCAATAGGGCTTACGATTTGCATCATCCTAAAAGAATAGGATTGTATTTGCTCAATAATATTTTAGGTGGCCCTGGAATGAATAGCTTATTAAACCTGTCATTGCGCGAAAAACATGGATTAGTTTACAACGTAGAGTCTAGTTATCAGCCGTTTGTAGATACAGGTATGTGGAGCGTTTATTTTGGATGTGATACCGAAAATGCTGTAAAATGTGAACAACTAGTGTATGCGGAACTCCAAAAACTGCGTGACCAACCCATTGCGCACAATGCATTGAAAAAATATAAGTTGCAACTTTTGGGTCAAATAGCCATTGCCAACGAGCAAAAAGAAAATTTGGCGTTGAGCTTAGGAAAAAGCTTTTTGCGATACGATAAAATTGATGAACTGGAAGTGGTCAGAAAACGAATTGATGAAATTACTGCCGAACAGCTGCAGGAGATTGCCAAGGAAGTTTTTGACCCAAAGGCTTTGTCGGTGCTGAAATATGTGTGAAAGCCTTCTAGCCACCGAAAGGGGAATAAAGAGATTTTACAAATTATATTTTAAATGACTTAACTTATTATTTCTTCCTTCGGGGGCTACCATGCTTGATAACTATATACTTTCTCACTCCGACAATGAGCCCGAATACCTGGCAAAAGTAAACCGTGCCACGCATCTTCGCATGCTCAATCCACGGATGCTTTCTGGTCATTTTCAAGGGCGTGTGTTGACAATGTTTTGCCAAATGATACAGCCAAAATGTATTCTTGAACTGGGTACATTTACTGGCTATTCGGCTTTGTGCATGGCTGAAGCATTGCCCGAAGATGGAATATTGCACAGCATTGAATGCGATGATGAGCTGGAAGATTTTATACGTCAAAATATTGCTGGCTCAGAGCATGGTCATAAAATTAAGCTGCACATTGGTGATGCATTGGTCGAAATTGAAAAGCTTGATGAAACTTTCGATTTGGTATTTATTGATGCCGACAAACGGGAATACTTGGCTTATTACGAAGCTGTTTTGCCAAAATTGCGTGCAGGTGGCTTTATTTTGGCCGATAATACCTTGTGGGATGGAAAAGTGCTAAAAAAAGTGGAGCCAAACGATAAACAAACCATTGAGATTATGCGTTTCAATGATTTTGTGGCAAAAGACATGCGTGTAGAAAAAGTGTTATTGCCACTGCGGGACGGATTGACAGTGATTAGAAAAAAAGGATTTTAATGATTTTAATGATTTGAGAGTTTGAAGATTTGAAAATCCATTTTAATCTCCAGACTTCTTTTTATCAAACTAGCTTGTTTAATTTTCAAATAAATTTTCAAATTTTCAAATTTTTCACTAATGTTTACATACGAATTAGATTTTAAAGTGCGCGATTACGAGTGCGATTTACAGGGAATAGTAAATAACTCGGTGTATCAGAACTATTTGGAGCATACGCGCCATGAATATTTGTTGGAAAATAACGTCAGTTTTGATTTGCTGCATCAGCAAGGTGTGGATGCGGTGGTGGCCCGAATTGAAATGGCTTATAAAACGCCGCTCAAGTCGGGTGACGAATTTGTTTGCAAACTTTATGTCAATAAAGAGGGTATCAAATACGTTTTTCATCAGACCATTTTTCGTAAATCGGACAATAAAATTTGCCTCAAAGCAAAGGTAGATACCGTAGTGCTGATTGATGGTAAACTGGCAGCATCTCACCCACAATTGGAAGCGCTAATGAATGTATAATTTATAATTGATGATTATTATTTTCGGTCAACTCAACTTTTTACTTGTTTTGCTTGTTTATGAAGTTAAGAAATGAAAAACATTTAAACCCGAAAGACTTAGTCTGTTTTTGTGGTTTTTTTAGAAGATAATTATTAATAATAAATTAAGAATGAAGGCGGTTTCGCTTTTATAAAACCGTCATAAAATAAATATCATGAATGAATTTTTAGAAAAAGAAGAGCAAATAGTGCGAATGCTCAAAACGGTGTTCGACCCAGAAATTCCAGTTAATATTTATGATTTGGGATTGATATATAAAATTGATTTGAATGACGACGGACATTTGACCATTGATATGACTCTCACTGCTCCAAGTTGCCCAGCGGTTGATTTTATTGTGGAAGATGTGCGCATGAAAGTAGGTAGCGTAGAGGGAGTTAAGAGTGTGGATGTGGACATTGTGTTTGAACCTGCTTGGGACAAAAGCATGATGAGCGAAGAAGCACAACTGGAATTGGGATTTTTATAAGAAGTTGATAGTTTATAGTAATAGCTCCCTATTCGTAATTGTTATTAAATACTAAGTAATGATACGGATTTTCGAGATAGTCAATTAATTATTAGCTATTTATAATAGAATTAGAGATTATTTTTTTCTGTCAACTAAATTTCAACTGTCAACTATCAACTATCAACTGCCAACTTAAATATGATTTATTTTCTTTCCGATGCCCATTTGGGTTCATTGATTGTACGCGACCCACGAGCTCACGAAAAAAAGTTGGTAGATTGGTTGGATAAAGTAAAAACAGATGCTACCGCCATTTATTTGCTTGGCGATTTATTCGATTTTTGGTTTGAGTATCGTACTGTGGTGCCCAAAGGGTTTGTGCGATTTTTGGGTAAACTTGCCGAATTGACCGACAAGGGCATTGAAATCCATTTCTTTACTGGAAACCATGATATTTGGACTTTTGGTTATTTGGAAAAGGAGGTTGGACTTATTGTACACCGGAAGCCAGAAATTATAAAATTGGGTAATAAAAATTTTTTTTTGGCTCATGGCGATGGACTTCACGCCGAAAAAAAGGGATTTGAATTGCTTCGGAAGATTTTTCATAACACCGCTGCCCAAAAGCTTTTCAGGTATGTGCCAGCCGAGTTGGGACAGAAATTTGGATATAACTGGTCGAAAGCCAATAGATTGAAGATTCTACATATCGAAAACAAGTTTCAAGGCGAAGAAAATGAAAACTTGGTGGTTTTTGCCAAAAAATATGTGCAAACTCACGATGTCGATTTTCTTATTTTTGGTCACCGTCACATAGCACTCGATTTGCAATTGAAAGATCAAAAACGGGTCATTATCTTAGGCGATTTTGTTGGTATTTTTTCATACGGCGTGTTCGATGGTGAAAATTTTCAGTTGGAATATGTGGAATAATAATTTTTTATTTTTCTGTAAATAATTAGGGTCTTGTTTTAAGATCCTTTTTTTATGTCCCCAGTTCCTTTTTTTCAAATTAATCCACTGTATAAACTTTATCTTCAATACCGAAATATTTTTAAGGTATATTGTTTCCCACTCTTTTTTTTTGCTTTGTATCCAATTTTTATATTGGTTTTTTTAATTACAATTCCTTGATACAATAATTTTGCTCTTCTATTTATAATTTCTATACCTCACATGGTCTAACTATCTGAATTTTAGGATAATAGTTTTATGTTTAGAATTATACTCTCAAGTTTTGGAAGCTAATTGAAGTGGGATAATAGTTGTGAATTAGCGCCTTTTGTTTCAAAATTTATTTTAAGAACGAACCATTGTTATCAAATAAAATGTGTAATTTAGCAGTCTCGTTTTTTTATCTTGATACTTCATTCTTAGTTTCATCTATCTTGGTCATTTATAGCCACATCCTAAATCCAACAACAAATGAATTCATTTCTCTATCGCATAGCTAAGGTATTTTTTCAAAATAATGATAACGAAATAAGTGATTTTACATTTGTGTTTCCCAATAGACGTGCAGGACTTTTTTTTCAGCATTATCTTTCCGAAATTGCTGCAAAACCTATATTTTCGCCCCAAATTATAACTGTAAATGATTGTTTTGCAAAGGCATCCAGTTGGCAGCTAGTTGATAAATTGAGTTTATTATTTAGATTATATCGTATATATATTGAGCACAGTAAGCGAGATGAAACCTTTGATTCCTTTGTGTTTTGGGGCGAAATGCTTCTATCCGATTTTGAGGATGTGGATAAATACTGTGTGGATACCAAGCAATTGTTTACAAATGTGACAGAGTTGAAGCAAATAGATGAATTATTCAATGTTTTTTCGGACAAACAGGTGGAAGCAATAAAGCAGTTTTGGGGTAGCTTTGTGCCTGTAACAGAAGGAAAAACGCAGCAAGAATTTATTGAAACATGGAAAATTCTTTTGCCCATTTACCTCCAATTGCGTGAAGAACTAATGGCCGAAAATACTGCCACAGAGGGTATGATATGTAGGGACGTTGCCGATAGACTGCGCAAAAATGAGACTATTTCTGAATTTGAAAATGTGAAATTTGTTTTTATTGGTTTCAATGCTCTTAACCCCTGCGAAAGAACTTTGTTTGCAGAACTTCAGAAGCGTGGAATAGCCGATTTCTATTGGGATTATGAAGCTGACCAATTGCGTGATACCGACAATCAGGCTTCACGCTTTTATGCGGAAAATATTCATATATTTCCATCCAAATATGCTATAGACCCAATTGTAGAAGCCTTGCAAGATAAAGAAATAGAGCTAATTGCCGTTCCATCTGCTGTGGGACAGGCCAAACAAGCTTATGCTATACTCAACCAACTTTATCCACCACATTTAGCTAGTAGAAGTTGGATACGAACCGCAGTGGTTTTGCCAGATGAAAATTTATTAGTACCCTTAATTCACTCATTACCAATACAAATAGAAAAAGTGAATGTTACCATGGGTTATCCTCTTAAAGCTACTCCTGTATCTGGACTAATTGAGCATGTGTTTGAGCTTCAGCGCCGTATGCGAAATTCGGGTGGAAATATTTCTTTTTATCATCTAAATGTTTCAAATATTCTTAATCATCAATATATTTCCATGCTATGTGGCCATGAAGTAAAAGATATTTTGAGTAAAATGGCCAACAATAACTGGATTTACGTGGATGCCAATGATTTGAAAATGAATGATTTGCTTGCTTCCATTTTTATTCCACAAACGGATACTACTTTATTTTTACCGTATTTATTACAATTGCTTCGTAGTTTACAAGCGGGATGGCAGGCGGCAACCGATGAAACTCATAATTATAAATTGGAGTGCGATTTTCTTTATCAGTACTACATTACCATCAATAGAATGGCAGATATTATGAAAAATAATACCTTAGAGGTGGATATGAATATTGATACTTTGGTACGGCTCATACGTCAATTAACTGCTGGTATAACTATTCCGTTTGAGGGCGAACCACTTGATGGATTGCAGATTATGGGTGTATTGGAAACTCGTGGTTTAGATTTTGATAATTTGATAATTACGTCTTTCAACGAAGGCGTTTTTCCTCAAAAAAGCAGCACCAATAGTTTTATTCCATTTAATTTGAGGAGGGGTTTTGGCTTGCCTACCACTGAGCATCAAGATGCCATTACATCCTATAATTTTTATAGATTGATACATCGGGCTAAAAAGATTTTTTTCCTCTACGACTCGCGCACCGAGTCTAGTCAAACTGGCGAGGTAAGTCGTTTTATACACCAATTATTTTACCATTACGGCGTTAATTTTAAACGAAAAACTATTTCGTTCGACATCGGATTTGGTACTCCGCAATCAATTCAAATAGAGAAAACGCCTCAAGTAATGCAAAAACTACAATCCTTTTTGTCTGAAGAGGAGGGAAAAATATCTTTATCAGCCTCATCTATAAATAGTTATATTGATTGCCCTTTGCAGTTTTACCTTACAAAAGTGGAAAAAGTTGAGCAGGTAGATGAAGTAAGAGAAACGGTAGAGATGGATATGTTTGGTACTATTTTTCATGCTGTAATGGAAAATTTGTATTTGCCATACAAAGGGAAAATAATACAACAAAGCGATTTTGACCATTTACTTAAAAATATATTGCACATTGACCAACAAATTTCTATTGCTTTCTCGGTCAATTATTTTAAAAAGAAAAATAATGTAATTGTTGCCTTGGAGGGTAATAACTTGCTTATAGCCAATGTGATTCGCAAATATATTATTCAGGTATTGAAGCTGGATAAGCAATATGCACCCTTTAAATACATCGGCTCTGAAGAGAAATGTAATATACGTTATCCTATATATGAAGGTAATCAAAACGTTAATATTGTAGGGTACATAGATAGGGTTGATGAGAAAGAAGGCCGATTGCGCATACTCGATTACAAAACAGGTATTGGTTCAATTGAGTTTAAAAACATTGCTGAAATTTTTGAGCATAATAATGATAAACGCTCAAAATTTGTTTTGCAAACTTTTCTTTATGCCGTATTGTATAAACAAAAAGCGTTGGGAAAACAAATGACTCCTGGTATATTCTTTATGCGAAATGTGTTTAAAATGGATTTTGAAACAGAACTTCATTATAAACCCGACAGAAATGTAAATGAAATTGTAAGCGATTTTACCACTTACGAAAATGAATTTAATGAGTATTTAACTGCCTGTTTGGAGGAGATTTTTAATCCCCAAGTTCCATTTATTCAAACAGAAAATGTAAAGGCCTGCCTTTATTGTGCATACAAAGGAGTTTGTAATCGTTGAAAATTTAATTCAATTTTAGCTGCTTTATAACCACATTAGGATCAATAAGTCAAAATTGAAATAATACATTTGAAAGTATTAGTAGTTCCTAAATTCAAGTAGTAAAAATGTAACTTTATCCTTTTGTCGAACCAGAAATGATGCATATTTTTACAACTAGTTTGTTGATAATAATCATTTTACATATTAATATACTTGTATTTTAAAGTAATTCTAGCTTTGCCTTTTTTCTAATTGCTTATGTTCTTTTGAGTCTTATTTATTTTTACTTTCTAATTATTTTATGCTGTGCAAATTAAATCCAACTTTTCACTTTTGGCTTTCAATACATTTGGCCTAGATGTGCAAGCCAGTTATTTTGTAGAATACAATTCGGTGGCCGATTTGCAAACAGTGTTGCAGTCCGACATTGTGAAATCAAATCAGATGCTCCACATTGGCGGGGGAAGTAACCTGTTGTTTATGTCTGACTACAAAGGCGTTGTATTGCATTCGTGCATCCAAACTATCAAAAAAGTTAACGAAACTGATGCTGCTGTTTTATTGGAAGTAGGGGCAGGTGTGGAGTGGGATAATTTTGTGGCTTATTGTGTACTTCACGGTTGGGGTGGAGCCGAAAATCTGTCGCTTATACCAGGTGAAGTTGGTGCATCGGCTGTTCAGAATATTGGTGCTTATGGTGTGGAGGTGCAGGATTTAATTGTGGAAGTGAAAGCCGTAGATGTTCACTCTGGAGAACTGACTGTTTTTCAGGTGGATACTTGTAAATATGGCTACCGTGACAGCATTTTTAAAAATGAACTAAAAGGAAAATATATTATTACGTCGGTGGTTTTTAAACTAGATAAAACGCCTGTTTATAAGTTAAATTATCAGCATTTAGAAGAAGAGGTTTTGAAATGTGGTATGGTTAATTTACAAAATATTCGTCAAACAATCATTGCCATTCGCGAAAGTAAATTGCCCAATCCCAAAGTACTTGGAAATGCTGGTAGTTTTTTTATGAATCCAGTTATTCCCAAAATGCAATTCATCTCGCTACAGAATATGTATCCAAATATACCGCACTATTATGTTTCGGAATTTGACGAAAAATTGCCTGCAGCATGGCTTATTGACCAATGCGGATGGAAGGGCAAGCAAATTGGCAATGCTGGTGTACACAACATTCAAGCTTTGGTGCTAGTTAATAATGGAGGAGCCACTGGTGCTGAAATAGCAAGTTTGGCCAAACAAATTCAAACCTCAGTGAAGGACAAATTTGGAATAGAGTTGCAAGCAGAAGTGAATTTTATTTAATTTTTTTTTGTTGTGAACCATCTTTTCAGATGATAACTAACGAAAATAGCAATTAAGTTTTTTGTTTTAGTAAAAATGTATGTGAAAGTCGAATTTATTAAAATTTACATACATATTTCCTTGGGCGTTACTTTTTACAATTAAAATTTTTTCCACAATCGTTTTGTTACTTCCAGCTTTCAATAAGCGTAGTCTATTGTCTTATTGTTCAGCTTCCTTTTTTCTATTGCATAGCAATTTAATCTGTTAAACCCTACCCTGGTTTTTTTGTTTACAAAGTCCTAGTTTATTAAAGTAGTATTAGCTCCTTTATTAATTGTCTAAGATGAAAATTAAAAATAATTTTTTTATTTCCCCGAAAAACTCTTTTCCTCCTTTAATTTAACCTTTCGATGCGGGTAATTTTTTACTTAGGCATTGTCAAATGTCAACTTACTCATTTGTGGCTTTAAACCACTATTTTTTCGAATTGATTTTTTAAAAGCAAAGACTCTATCCCTCTCAGCTTATCCCGACATTTCGGGAATAGCTATCGGGATTGCAACTCCACATTGCAAGGGATGTTCCATACCGACAAGACGGCACGTTCCGATTCTCGGAATGTCGGAATACTCCATCGAAATACTCCGTTGGCGTTTACTCTTATTTGAGCAGACCAAGATTTGTCATAACAAATAATTATTGCACTAATTGTTTTGAATTTTAATTATATTAATTAAAAATTGAAGTTGAGTACATTATTTTATGACAATTCCTTAGCACTTAATTAGATATAATTCAAATATTTACACGATAAATCCAAAAAAAGTTTATTTGGGAAAATATTAAAAATGTGTTTTAAAACAGAAAAAAATATATCCAACAAGAAAAAAATAAGTGCTAACTTTGGATTCACAAAATCCTAAGTGGCTTTTATTATAATTTCAAATAAAATGAATTGTTTTTGTGTTAAATTTACCGTTTTATCAATAATAATCACACTTTTGATACATTAAAACTGAATAGTGGGCTTAAACAATGTACAATAAGGAAACACTTTAATCGGCTTTTGAGGATATACAATGTCATACTTTAACAGCTATAGAAAGCATATTTGGTAGATTCATTTTTAGTTGATAATTTGATATTTTCACCGAAATATGAAGTTTTAGTAGACTTTTTAATTTTTAAAAAATATATAAAACTTTTTTTTTAGCCACTAAAACTTTTTTTTTTAAAGCCTTTAACTTTCAATTAAATTATTGAAAACAATTGACTTTAAATCCCTACTTTATAATATATATTATTGAATAATAGTAGTTTATGTAAATATGATATTGCGTTTTAGGATAAGTTAATTTTTAATTAAATATAATAAGTAATATTTCTATTGTGCTTGGTTTGCCTCTATTTTCATCTAATGGAATGAAGCAGAAAAGCAGTAAATTAAAAAAGAAGCAATACAGATTTAATCGCACCCGATTTAGTTAATTATTTGGTTGTCTTTGATTAAATTTCATTTCGTTAAACTTAAAATCTTATGAATAGTTGGCTTTATAATGTTTGAGATGGGTAGCCCATTTAAGCAAAAAAAATGAAAATCTAAGAATACTCCGTTCGCCTGCTATTCTTTATTGTATAGTAATAATACTACAGCAATTATATCTTATTACTTCAATTTTATTTTTTACACACCTAATTCGTTATAGAGCCGAATAGTTAGATTATCATTAAACTGAATACCCATGGATTTAGAATTAAATAACAAATTGATAGAAATAAATGCTGATTTGAAGCGTACGATTGTTCAAACAGTCAATGGAAAACGTTCAGAATTATTTGGTTTAAATAGCACTACCGATGAATTATTGGAAGAGCTAAGCATTAATTACCGGGAGTTGGAATTTCAGAATGATGAACTTCGACGTACTTACTCGGTGCTGGAAAATACGCAAACAGAGTTAATGGATTTGTTTGAGGGCTCACCTGTGGGTTATATTATTTTTAATGAAGATTTTGTTATTGATAGAAGCAATAATTATTTCGAAAGACTAGTTGGGTGTGGTAAACAAGCTTTAAAAAACAGCAATTTAGAAGATTTAATTGCACCCGAAAGTCAAGATTTGTTTTATTTGCATCTTAAGAATTTGGCTAGAATAAATGAAAATAGCTCCTGCGAAATTGAGATAAAGCACCTTGATGTTAAAATCCCAGTAAAGGTTGAAACCAATTATAAAATTAAGAATGGTGTACAGCAGTTTATGTCGGCATTTACCAACCTTAGTGTACAGAAAAAAGCGGAAGAGTCGTTGCGCGAAAGCGAGGAGAAATATCGATTTATGACCGAAAATACAAGTGATGTAATTTGGTATTTAGACCAAGATTATATTTATCAGTATATTAGTCCTTCTGACGAAATAATGCGCGGTTTTGTACAAAAGGAAATGATTGGACAGAATTTTTTATTGAACTTTAAACCTGAAGGTTTAAAAAAGATTCAAATAGCTAACTTTAATATTGCAAATGACAAAGCAAAACACAGCACTGCAAATCCTATTTATATTGACTTAGAGCAGCGATGCAAAGATGGAAATTGGATTTGGACAGAAATTAACATAATGACCATTTATGATTCTAATTTTCAATTAATTGGATACCATGGTATTACACGAAATATTAGTGAAAGAAAAGCCGCAGAAATTGAGTTAGAAAAAAGCCGCGTGGAGTTAAAAACTATTTACGACAATGCCCCCGTTATGATGTGTCTTGTGAATAAAAAACGTGAGATTCTTTTTTCTAACAAGTTATTTAATGATTTTTCTCAAATTTCGGATGTTGATTTGCTTATAGGAATGCCACTCGGACTGGTAATTGGATGTGTTAACAGCACAGTTTCACCAATGGGATGTGGATTTGGACCTAAATGCAATGATTGTGTTATAAGACAAGCTGTTGAAAATACTTTTTATAATGGAAAAAGTTTACAGAATATTGAATACGATGCTGTTTTGGAAAATGATAACGGATTGTATAACATTTCCTTACTTGGTTCTACCGCGCTTATTGATGGAAATGTTGATGAAAAAAATCTATTACTGTGCCTAACAGATATTACAGAACGTAAGCAAACAGAAAAAGCATTGGGCGAGAGTGAAGTTAAATTTCGGTTGATAGCTGAAAATACTTCGGATGGAATAATGTTTTTAGCTAACGATAATAAACCTAAATATGTGTCGCCGGCCTATCTAAAACTTTTAGGATACTCTGATGAAGTTACTATTGCTAGAGACGAAAATGACATTTATAATATTATTCACCCCGACGATAGGGATGTCACTTTTAAAAATATATTTAAGGCAATAGAAAATAAAGTGTCAGATTTTACATATATTTTTCGTGTAAAACATAGTTTAGGACATTATATTTGGCGCGAAGATCATGCTCAGTTTAAGTATGATGAAAATGGAATTTACGCTGGTGCCTACGTGATTTGCAGAGACATATCGGAGCGAAAAAAAGCTGAAGAAGCCCAACTGAATAGTGAAAAACGTTTCAAAACAATATTTAATGAAGCACCATTAGGTATAGCACTCATTAATTCAATTGACGGACATGTGTATTCATTAAATAAAAAGTTTGCCGAAATTGCTGGTAGAAGTATAGAGGAGCTGACTCAAATAGACTGGATGAGTAATACGCATCCCGATGATTTACAAGAAGTTATTGATAATATGGAGCTTATAAACACAAAAAAAATTGATAGCTATAACACAGAGAAACGCTATTTTCTCAAAAATGGTAAAGTGGTGTGGATAAATATGACAGTTGCACCTATGGTTATTGATAATGAGAGCACTTCGCATCATTTATGTATGATTGAGGATATTACCGATAGGAAAAATGCAGCCGAAATTATTAAAGAATCGCAGGAAGAGTTAAAACAGTTTGCTGCTCACTTGCAAGATGTTAGGGAAGAAGAACGAACGCTGCTGGCAAGAGAAATTCACGACGAGCTAGGACAAATATTGGTGGCGCTAAAAATTGATATGGGAATGCTCAAGCAAAAAGTACTGAAAAGTACTGATTTGATTAAAACAGTAGAAATTTCCGAAAACTTTGATGCTATATCCTTGTTGGTGGACAATACTATCAAAACTGCACGCCGCATAATGAATGGTTTGCGACCTCAAATGCTTGAATTAATGGGATTTATTGATTCTGCAAAAATGTATTGCAACGATTTTAATGAACGCTACAATATCAAATGTCAGTTTGAGAGCGGTATTGATAATTTGGTTTTAAAACCTCAGCAGACCGTTGCACTATTTAGAGTTTTGCAAGAAACGCTTGCCAACGTGGCACGTCATTCTATGGCTACAGAGGTGAAAGTCAATGTGAATAAAATTGAAAAAATTGTTATTTTGGAAATTATTGACAATGGAATAGGTTTTTCCGATAGTATTAAAGTGAAAAATGACTCGTATGGCCTGATAGGAATGAAAGAAAGAGCCGTATTACTTGAAGCTGAAATACAAATTGAAGGTAACTTAGGAAAAGGTGCAAGTATTTGTCTAAAGATGCCTTGTTAAAATGAATATTAAACTATTTATTGAGACTGCTTTGATAAGTCGAATTTATATTTTTTGAACGCTAAAAGTGCTAAGACACAAAGAATTGATATTCACCATAAATATCTCCTATATAACTTTTTTTGATGCGCTGAGATACTTGTGTTTTCATCTCATCAAATAATGGAAGATATTTATGGGGGCTCATTCTGTGACTAAGGGTACTCTCAAAAATAAGATTTTTAAATCTTAAAATCCAATATTTCCTTTTTTTGTTCCGTTACTAGTCATAAATCCGAAAAAATCTTTACGCTGATTGTCCTCCCTGATTGTCAATTCATTTATTAAAATGAAATATAATTTTTTGTGATTATCTGCTTTTCTGTTGGAGTGCTCAAACCACTACAGGGTACTTTTTACAAATTAATTACTTTACACATTTACGTCAAAATAATACCTCTTGAAGTTGACTCTTTCATCATTTTTTTTAAGTAGTCAAAATAATTACCGCTTAAAAAAAATATAAAAGTCAGTTCTCTTATTTCAAATTATTAAGTCCAATACCTTACACATTAAAGAGTGGCGATTAGGAATTGAGATGTGTGAGAACGACTGTTGAGGTTAGCTGAAGTCTTTTTAGTTGAATTGAGCTAACGGCTTTGCAACATTGAGTCACCCATTTTTGAGAATGTTCCACAATCGAAAAAAAATTAATTTCATATAGAATAATTGAAAAATTAATTGATATTGAAAATATAAATGGTGTCAGCGCTATGTTAATTTTAAGAATTTAGAATTAGAAAATTCTTTGCATCAACAACTTAATAATTAATCAATACACCATAAATTGTCTAACAGAACACTAGCTTCAAATGAGTAAATTAATGCTTGACAATTTCTAAGTTGATAAGAAAAAATGATAAGTTTGGTTGGAATAAAAGTGCTGAAAAAATCGATTTGATTTTTTCATTTCTTAGAAGAAATGTATCTTTGTAGCTCAAAAAAAAATATATATGGCATTAATAAAATCAGTACGGGGCTTTACTCCGCAAATAGGCGAAGATTGTTATCTGGCCGAAAACGCCACGGTGGTGGGCGATGTAGTGTTGGGAGAGGGTTGTAGCGTGTGGTTCAATACCGTGTTGCGGGGGGATGTAAACTCCATTCGCATTGGTAATCACACCAACATACAAGACGGATCGGTGATTCATACTTTGTACGAAAAATCTACAGTGCTTATAGGCGATTATGTTTCTATCGGTCACAACGTTACGCTACATGGGGCTTGCGTTCACAATTACGCTTTAATAGGCATGGGGGCTACTTTGCTCGATTATGCCGAAGTGGGCGAGGGGGCGATAGTAGCTGCAGGTGCTTTGGTACTTAGCAATACCATTATTCCACCTTTTACCCTTTGGGCTGGAGTGCCCGCTAAGTTTGTAAAGAACGTTGCGCCAGAGCAATCTAACGAAATAAACCGTAAAATAGCACATCAATATTCTATGTATGCCGGTTGGTTTAAGGAGGAGGAGAAGTAGCCCTTGACACCTTGACCTAAGATATGAAAAATTAACTGTTAGCTTTTAAATCTTCGTCCCATAATATGATGAATTAACAATACATCCGCATTCTATTCTTCTATTCTATTTGATAAAATAGAACGAAGAAAAAATTTGGAAAGAAGTTGTTTTATGATGAATTGCTGATTTTTAACACTCTCCGGCTAACCCTTAAACGGGATATATTGGGTGTATTATGCAAGTCTTGATTTACTTATACTTTGACATTTTTTATATCCTAATTTTACAAACTATTAGCTATTAAACGAGTACTCGAGATCCCGCTTTTGCGGCACTACTATCTACTAACTATTAACTACTAACTAAATGCTTCTGTTCAATTTACTTGTACAAGATTGGAAAAAAGGATTACGCTCACAGGGATTCTACAAGAATTTGGCTGTGAGTTTTATCTTGGGCATTTTTGCGATGTATTTAGCAGCTATACTTTTGTTTTTGGGTTTTTCATTGCACGAATTGCTCGAAAAAATTCACGACAACCTCAATCCAATGGAATTATTCAACGGCATAATGTTGTACATCTTTTTAATTGGTTTGTCGTTTCGTTTTTTTATGCAGCAGCTCAACACGTTTAATATGGCGTCTTATCAGACTTTACCGATAAAAAGAGCTACTTTAATTAATTTTTTTTTACTAAAGCCGTTAATTAATCCCATTAATTATTTCTTGTTGCTTGTAGTTGTTCCTTTTGCGCTACAATCTGTAATGGGATATTACAATGAATGGATGGCATTCCGTTTTGTGATAAGTTTTGTGTTAATGTCATGGTTTAACTCGCTGATGGCTGCTTTTTTAAAACGTAAATTTGGGACTAGTTTATTGTCTTTCGTTACAGTGATAGCTATTTTAGGAAGTATTTCAATGCTTGAGTATTTCCAAGTTTATTCCTTGTTTCACATTTCAAAATCACTTTTTGGGTTTATTGTTATCAAGCCGTTGGGTTTAATTTTGCCTTTGATGGCAGTAGGAATTGCTTTTTTATTAAACAAATGGTTTTTTTCTCAAAACTATTATTCCGAAGCATTTAATAAGCATACAGACGGAGATAAAACTTACAATGCCGACCTATCATTTCTGAATCGTTTTGGTATTGTGGGCGAAATTATGTCATTGGAAATAAAGTTAATACTTAGACACAACCGTACAAAAAGTATCTTGTATATGTCTGCCTTTTTTCTGCTTTACGGCTTGCTATTCTACACCAATCCTATCTACACCAAAAGTAGCGGCATGTTATTCTTTGTGGCCATGTTTGTTAGCGGATTGCTAATGTTTATGTTTGGTCAATGGGTAATAAGTTGGGATAGTTCACATTTCGATAGTTTAATGACCCAAAATATTCCGATACGTACTTATTTAGACGCCAATTATTATTTGTTATTGGTATTCAATGTAGTTTGTTTTGTGCTCACTTCTCCCTATTTTTATTTTGGAAAACAAATAATGTACATGCATTTGGCAGCCTTTATATTCAATGTGGGTGTAAATATTTACCTGCTTCTTTTCATGTCCACTTTTAATACTAAACGAATAGATTTATCTAAATCTTCAGCAATGAATTATCAAGGCACTACTTTCAAAAGCTTCTTAATAATAATGCCAATCTTTTTTTTACCAATGCTAATTGTTTGGTTGTTAACCACATTTGCATCTATTTCTGTAGCTTTATGGACACTTACTTTGTTGGGCACAATTGGCATTTTGCTTCGTAATCAGCTAATTACACTTTGCGTTAGTCAATTTAACAGACGAAAATATGCATTGGCGGAAGGGTTTAGAGAGATTTGAAGATTTGAAGTCCCGATAGCTATCGGGATGTTCCATCGTGTAGTCCATTTGGGGATTTGAAACGTATTGTGAATTGAGTATTCTTTCATTAAATAAAGTAAAGCGAATAGGGCCATAGACAAATAACACAAATTAAATAAAACCACCATTTCCTATGATAAAAGTATCTGACCTACAGAAAACATACAATGGAGTCACAGTTTTAGACATTCCAGCATTGAAAATAGCTCAGGGCGAAAGCTTTGGTTTAGTTGGAAATAACGGTGCTGGCAAAACAACATTCTTTAGGCTCATCCTCGATTTGATAGAACCTACTCGTGGTGAGGTAATGATACAAAATCAAAAAGTAATGCGCAACGATGCATGGAAATCAACTACAGGTTCGTTTTTGGATGAAGGATTTTTGATTGATTTTCTTAATCCCGAAGAGTATTTCAAATTTGTAGGAAAGTTACATCACAAATCGGAAGGTGATATTGCCGATTTTTTGGAGTCAATGCAAGATTTTTTTAACGGTGAAGTGTTGGAAACCAAAAAGTTAATACGCGATTTTTCGAAAGGCAATCAGAAAAAAATTGGAATAGCGGCATCACTTTTAGGTGACCCAAAAATTCTTATTCTAGATGAGCCATTTACTGCCCTCGATCCTTCGTCGCAAATAAGACTCAAACGGTTTTTGACTGATTTGCAAACCCAACAAAATATGACCATGCTTATTTCTAGTCATGATTTGAACCACATTACCGACATTTGCTCCCGAACCGTGGTATTGGAAAAAGGCCAAATAGTGAAAGATTTGCAAACAAATTCTTATACACTTAAAGAACTGGAAAACTATTTTGCGATATAAAATTTGGTTCAATACTTAATTTGCGTGCTAAATTAAACTTTCAGATGTTATTTTTTGTCCACTAAAAAGTACCAATACATTTCACTTTTTGAGATATTTACCGTTTAGCATATTATACAATCAAGATATTATGAAAAACATGGATCAAATTCAGAAATTGTCCATTCTTCATTGCGTTTACCAAACAATAGCTTCTGCCGATGGGAGCATAGAGGAGGCTAGAGATAATGGCGCCATTGAATTTGCATTGTCCGAGTTGGGATTAGAATTTTATTCATGGAATAGCGCCGTGCAAATGCATCCAAATGACTGTTTTATACATATTTCAAATTTGAGCATCAACGATAAACAATTGTTTAGGGCATTGCTACTTAAAATTGCTACAATGGGCGGTAATGAACTTTTCAGAATAAATTGTGCCCAACATATCATTCAATTGGCTAATAGTCACGTATAAGTCATAAATTAATTTCCTTGTATTGTACAAAATAAAAAAACCCACCAACAGACAAATGAAACGCATCAAGTTCCTAATTCCCACTTTTTTTTCAATCTTAATTATATTCTATTCGTGCAAAAGTAACGATGATTACGAGGACTATTTTGCTGCATGGAAGCTACAAAACGACACCTATTTTACAAACATGAAAGATAGTGTGGGCTATCAATTTTACACTAACCCCATAGATCAGGGCGGCAGCGGTTATTATTATAAAATTAATATGCAAGGCGACTCTACCAGCCGTAGTCCAACTGCAACTGACTCGGTGAAAGTAAATTACAGGGGAAAAATGATTAATGGTGGTATTTTTGACCAAACATTTGCCAGTAGTTTTCCTGACAGTTTGGCCAAGCCAATTTCGTTTAAAACAAATAGACTTATATATGGCTGGGTGTTAAATTTACAACAAATGAAAGTGGGAGAAATAAGAACCGTTGTACTGCCTCCAGAACTTGGATATGGAGCTTATGGTGTAGGTAGAATTCCGCCTAGTTCTACCTTGATTTTTCAAATTCAACTCATTTCGTTTAAAGCTAACTTGTAGGGGTTAATCACTACAAATAAAACAGATAACAAAAACAGCATATATTCATGAGAATAGAAAATCGACTAGCTTAAAAGGGTTATGACTTTTTCTGATTAATAGCTACTAAGGTGGTAATATGCTTAATATCAATATCAAAAAAATATAGGTGTGTACAACAATTTTATGAATCTTTTTTTTTCTTCTATTTGACATACTATTTAATACAATATTTCGTTATAAAAAAATGTTTTTTTTGAACGCTATCCCGATAGCTATCGGTAGTCGCAAATTAAACATGCTGATTTATCGGTAGAAAAACTGAAAGTTTTTGTCTCTCGCTTCTGGGATGTCACATACCGCCAAAACGGCACGTTCCGATTCTCGGAATGTCGGAATACTCCATCGGGAATACTCCGTTTGCGTTTACTCTTTTGTTTGAAATGAAATTACACCTAGTTAAAATATGCGTTAAGTTCTTGTATATAAATATAATAGGCCATTTTATAACGAACCATTGTAATAATTAGTTTGAGAAAAAAAAGTTTGAGAAAAAAAATAAAGTGTTAAGGCTACATGCCATTTAGTTAGTAAAAAAAATACAATATGGAAAATTTATACAGCCCTAAAAGAAGGTATTTTAGTAACGAATGTGGTTTGGAGAGCTGCCCTGAATGTGGTGGCGAATTAACAAAAGAATACTGTTCAATATTATTGCATGTGAAGAGCAATAAAGACGAAGGAGAATTAATGACAAGTGCATCGGGTAGTCATTTTTGCGATAATTGTCCAATAGTTGTATTCGACACACAAAAATTAGATGAAGTAGCCTTAATAGGTTTTGGTGGTAATAACATTCAACACTATGTAAAAGGCATCGTTAATTTTGATGCTATTCCCAAAGAAAAAAAACATTTACCTATTGGGTCAAAAGGAAATCCGACTCCTTTGGTGGTATTTTTACCAGATTTAGATTCCAAAATTAGACCAGCAACAAATACTCCCGAACCAAAAATTGGACGAAATGACCCATGCCATTGTGGTAGCGGTGCGAAATACAAGAAATGTTGTGGCAAATAAATTTAGGCTTAACTTAGCTAGTAATTGATTGTGATTTTAAATATTATGAAATGAAAAAACAGTTTGAGCAATTTAGACCAAAGGGATTCACTGGCAGTGGCGACAGATTTTTGTACCCATTAATTATTGAATTGAGTAAGGAAATATACAAATTAGAGAAAAGTTACAGTTATAACACACTGAAACTAGATGAGAGCCAGAATTTTAGGATGTCAAATTTGCTGATTGAATTCGCCGAAGATTTGCACAATGATATTGGATTATGGAGTAGCATTGAGCATTACAACAATTTAATGTTTAATACACCTTTGCCATTATTTGTTCCTGAAAATACGGAAATAAATGGATGCTTTGATAAAAACAGAATAAAATTTTTCTTTTACACTATTTTTGTTGAGTTTGACGATAATTTGATTTTTTCGCCACAACACCATGACCTAGAAGTTTTAGCAACTGGGGTTTCGTTATTTTTAACGCAAAAATTCAAGTCTGTACCTAAATTCTCTGGCGTTAAATTATTTCTTAATCAACACAATGATTATGGCTGGGATTTTAAAAGGAAATTGGTGTGGATTGGTTTAAATTCATACTTATTCAGATACAGTTGCTACAGATATGCCCAAGAAAAGAATGATGGTAAAATAGAAATCGCAATCGCAATTATCGACGATTTTATTTGTCAGGAAAACACCATTTGGTCGGGCTTGGGAGTAATTGACATTTTGGCAAAAGCATTAGAATTGCCCGAAAAAATTGAAGCAGATGTTCGTAGTTGGTATGAACGATTCATTTCATATTATAGAGTTGTATCGTTAAAAAATAAAATTCTTGAATTAGAAAACCTAATTAACAATGAAAAGTACTTGATTCAAACCGATGATGATGCTAATATTTTTCAACCCGGCGAAGTTGTTCTAGGAGGATTAGTCCCTTTTGGTGATTATTATTACTGGTCGGGGTCACAGCGGAAATTAGGAAAGTTAGATGATAATACAATATTAGAGTTAAAAAATAATTTCGTTCGCAAATCTACCAGAATTGTTTATAGATATGATAAGAAATTGTTAGCTAAGGCTTACGACTCTGTAAAAGGTCATTACGATGATTTTAAAGCGTTTTTTAAAGATGATTTGGTCATTTTTAAAGATGGTAAATCGATGAAATTGGCTTTGGAAACAAAGGACCAACAAAAAAACGATGTTTTATCAAAAATTGGATTAAACCTGTTATTCAATAAGAACAAGATAAAAGATCCGTCTCCAAAAATGAATTTATCAAATGACATTTTAGAATCTAAAAATGGTATCGGATTATATTTTAATCCTGACGAGGGAATGGAAATAATGCTTTTTTTTGACGATTTAAACAAAGGATTTTCTAAAAAAGGAGAGAATTTGACACCTGATGAAAAAGAAACAATTCGAGAATTTATTTCCTCAAGAGCAATCAGTCCTAATTTTGTGCAAAAAATGATAGCCAAAAATGGAGATAGTTCCATTGCTGTTTCATTTAATATTCATAAAGATGTGAAATGCACCAACTATTTATTGCACCAATACAAAGGACATTTTTATAGAAATAAATACCCTGAAATAAGCTTTAAAATTGACTGAAAAAAGCAACTAGTTTTTACTCAAATTTGAATAAAAACATTGTTTCAGTAAAACAGAAAGCTTTTGTAGAAAAAAGAAAATCAATCCAATTATTTTATGTAAGTTTGCAAGCACAAAAGTTCAAAAGAGTTTTAAGAGATTTAGGACGGTCAAACTGCAAATTAAATTTCAATAATTTTAATTCTGTAGTTCAACTAAACTTCATACCTACTTTTAATTGAAACACATCACGCTTTTTATTATAATCAACTAACCAACAATAAAATAAGATCATTATGGCAAAAAGTCAAGACGCAAAAAAGAACGAAAAAAAGGAACCTTTGAAAACTGCAAAGGAAAAAAAAGCTGAAAAGAGAGATAAAAAAGCAAAATGAAATTAGCCTAAAAAAATCACTATTTTTCTTTGAAAGCTTTTAACTTTATGTTCATCTCAAAAAAAACGATTATAATTTACACTTCAATAATGAAGTAACAGCAAAAAAAACAGCCACTTAACGACTGTTTTTTTTGCTATTTACACATATTAATGGTAAATTGTCCTATGGATTGTTTTTTTTATTCGTTAAAAAATGATTCAACATTTACTGAAAGTTGCTATTCAAATTTACACTCAATTTTGTTCAATACAAATCACAACAATTTATGATTAATGAATTTTTCTCACAAACGATATTGGTTAGCAATCATCAAACAGCCGAATACTTGGGTTCTGGTGACCTTCCAGTATTTGCTACACCGGCTATGATAGCCATAATGGAAAACACAGCTATGAGAGCAATTACGGATTTAGCCGAAGGACAAACCAGCGTGGGAATATCGATTCAAACAAGTCATTTAAAAGCTAGTTTGGTAGGGGCAACGATTGATTTTAAAGCAACAATTATAGGTATTGAAGGTCGAAAATACACGTTTCATATTATTGCTACGGATGGTAATGGCGATACGATAGGTGAAGGAATGCATGAACGTGTGGTGGTGGACAAGGAAAAGTTTATGAGTAAAATCAGGTAAAGTGTAAAATTACATTGTGTGAATTAATACATTGTATATCAGCTTATTTAAAAATAAAAAAAGATGAAGAATTATCTTACTCCACCTTTTTGATTAGTATAACTCAGTTCTTTTATTAACCATTCTGACTAATCAACTGCAACGATTTTTTATTGAGTATTTCTATTGACTTGCCATTTATTCTGACAATTCCATCTTTGTCAAATTCACTTAACACCCTACTGACACTTTCTCTACTCGTATCAATTAGATTGGCTAATTCGGCTTGCGAAAGAGGTAAAATAAAAGTATCGGTTTTGAAAATATTATCCGCAAACTCCAACAAAGCATCTGCCATATTACCCCGAATTAGTTTTTGGGTACGGTTGGCGCAACGGTGAAAATATTCCAGTTCATTTTTGCAAAACTCCTGTATTATTTCTCGGGTAAATTCCTTGTTTTCGTCTAATATGGTCTGAAAAACCTCCAAATCAATAAAACATACCTCTACATCCGACACTGCCGTTACTGAATATTGATTGATTTTACTACCAAAAGTTGTAGGTAAACCCAAGTAACTAGGTGCATTTACCATCTTCACAATTTGCTCAGTATAAGGCCCTGCCAAATGAATTTTTGCCAATCCCGTGCGGAGAAAAACAACGTTGGTAGAATACATACCTTGTTTGATGATGGAATCACCCTTCTTTAACTTCAGCTCTAAATGATTATTAGTCAGCGACTCGAGGCTGCAATCACATAACATAGAGGTGGCCTTGGTTTTAAAAGGGCAGGTTTTACAATTTGTTTGCATTTTTATTTCGTTTGAATGGAATAAGTTGCAAATATAGACAATGTGATGCATATCACAAAATAAAGGTTGCAATATATTATAAAAAAAAAATTTTAGAAATTGTTCAACATGCAGTAATTCTACAAATAATATCTACGAATAAGGTGATTTTATCATGGGGTGCGCATATATGGATTCACGTCGTATCCGAATATTTTATATAGACGCTGCTAATACCGATACCATTATTCAAAACCGGCTTCGAAACCGAAATACCATAGAATTGCTGGGTTATTGGGAACTTATCTACAATCCCGATTTTAAACCCCTCGAATTCGAAGGGTTTAAAAAAAAACAAGAAGGACTTAATGGCTTTGTAATCACTCCTAAAAAGTGGATTGAGATAACAAATGCAATAGGAATAGTTTCTAAATCAGGTAGATCTGGAGGCGCGTATGCTCATAAAGATATTGCTTTTGAAGTTTGAAGTTGGAAGTTGGCTGTGCCCTGCTTTTTAAATTATATTTGATTAAGGAATTTCAACGTCTCAAAGAAGACGAAAATGACCGACTGAAACTGAACTGTAATTTACAACGCACCTTGGCAAAAGTAAATTATCACAGTCACACCAATACCATTAAGGAAAACCTGATTCCGGATGAATTGACAAAACAAGAAGCTTCATTCGTTTACGCCCCGAAGCCAATATGCTGAACATTGTATTGTTTGGCTAACAAAACCCCGAAAATGAAGAAAATAAACCCGATTATGCGGCTTTAAACAATTGGTAGTTTTTTGACCAATCTCAAAAGCCTGAATACGGTACTTATAGTGCATGAATTGCTCCAAAGTTACTGACTGCTGCAACTCAACAAAACAGCTATTCAACAATTGAAGGTGCTGATGAATAATCGGATGATAAATATACTGAGATAAAGGTAAAAGAAAATCTGAATTAGCTGTAAATATTACAACAGATTTATTAAATTAGTGAAATTTTATCCGTATTTTTGAGCCCTTAATAATAACATTCATTTAAACCCATACCACCATGCGCGGATTCTCATTTTCACTCAAACGATTTCTTGGAATCAGTGCTATAAAACAACAATTCGCCTGCCAAACGGGTATTCCTACCACCAGAATCAGATTGAATCGGATGCTTGGGAGTGCTATGAAATAAGCTATTTTTTGTAATTAATAAAAACAAAATGCCAATGAACAATCTAATTTTCAAGTCGCGCGATGAACTTATACAAGTGAATCTCGACGATATAGTTTACTTTAAGGCCGATGGTAATTATTCCATCATGGTGCTTACTTCCCGAAAGGAGCAACTACTGACCATGAATTTATCGAAAGTGTATCTTACGCTCGATGAGCAAATGGGCAGTCAATCTGCTTTATTTGAGCCTGTTGGAAGGGCTTTGATTATCCAAAAAGCATTCGTTTTTTCGATACAAGTGCTCCGTAAAAAATTGGTACTCGTTGCGCCCAATAGCGACAAATATTTTGAACTTTCGGTGTCAAAAGAAGCATTGAAAACATTGAAGAAGACCCAACAAATACAGCCAATTAAAGTGCCGATTGAAGCACAATTGAGAGAATTGCAAACTCGCAAAATATATCCGCTGATGCTAGGGCAAAACCGCTTGGGTAGAAAGTCGAATACAACAGAATGTGAATTAGCTATTGATAATGGTGATAGTAAAATTAGCCGGCAGCAATGCAGCATTGATGTAATGATGGATGTGGAAACTGGTAATTATGCTTATCTATTAACGGATTTGAATAGTGCCAATGGTACATATTTAAACGATGAGAGAATACCTGCCCAAACTGATAAGACGTTACTTTTTGGGGCAGTAATAAGAACCGGAAATACTGAATTTATGCTCGAAAAAGTGGATTTGGATAAAACAGAAATGCTATGATGAGTCATTTTGCACAATAATTCCGACGCTTGGCACAATTAAGCCTATGCTTGGTCAGAGTTGGATCTAAACACGATTAAATCATCATTTTTACTACTTACTTTTGCATTGTATTATAAACAATTAAAACAAAAATAAGATGAAAAAAATGATTTTAGTGGCACTTATGTTTGCCGGAACTTTATCGGCTTCGGCTGAAGAATTGACTGTAAAAGAACTTATTGCGAAAGCAACTTCAAGCGAAACGATTCAAAAAGTGAGAGACTTTTTAGCTACGCCTCAAATTTCAAAAATTGTGGATGAGCTAAATTCTGACCTTAAGTTTGACATTCAAGCAAACAAACTAATGGTAAGTTCTCAAGCAAATTTCAACTACATTAAAGTGGATGGAAAAAGGTTACCTAAAAAAGCTTCTGTAAAAGTTGAAGCTTTTGGTGTTGGAGTTAAAATTTCGAAGAAAGCGGGAGTATTTATGGTTGAAAAAATCTAAACCAGTATTGCATCAAAGGGGAGTAATAGAATACTCCCTTTTTGATGTTATATGCTGTATATCTAGCCTTTGTATCTTTGTTCTTTAAAATAAAACATCAAAAAAAAATAACCACAATAGGCTCAATAGTACACAATTCAATTACTATTTTTTGCAATTACATTGAATATTAAGTTTTAAAATACCGAACGAAGATTCCGATTTGTCGGAATAGGTATTTATCAATTGTGTCCTTTTTATTTCTTTTTTTATTTTCTATTGTGACTATTGTGGTTTAATTCTTAATTTGGTAAAGTAGAACTAAGAGTTCATTATATATAATCTCCTTGCAGAAATATACTTAAAAAACATTTTTTTTTCAATTATAAACAGCACAATATGCAATTATCTCCGCAAACGCTTCTTCAAGGTGGCAAATACAAAATTATCGAAAAGATTGGACAAGGTGGATTTGGTATTGTTTATCGGGCAACGCATCAAGGATTGCAAACCGAAGTTT
>JAIFKQ010000048.1 GCA_020049515.1 Paludibacter sp.
TCATTCAAACTCAAAAGTAGTAAGTTACTCATTACCCAATAAAAAATCCCAAGTCTGCAATTAGCAAACTTGGGATTTTTTAGTTTTATGTCCTCTTTTGGGGCGTTGAGGGGTATTTAAAACAAGCTCCAGGCAACAGTCAATCCGGCCATTACAATAGAAACCATGCTCATTAATTTGATAAGGATATTTAATGAAGGACCAGAAGTATCTTTGAATGGGTCGCCAACAGTATCGCCTGTTACGGCAGCTTTGTGACTGTCAGAACCTTTTCCACCATAGTTTCCTGCTTCAATATATTTTTTGGCATTATCCCAAGCTCCACCTGAATTGGCCATGAAAATTGCCAAAATAAATCCTGTAGAAACACCACCCAGCAACAAGCCCATTACACCCGAAACTCCAAAAAGAATACCAGTAAGAATAGGAATGGCAATGGCCAAAAATGAAGGTAATAACATTTCGTGTTGAGCTCCTTTGGTAGAAATCTCTACGCAACGGGCATAATCAGGTTTCGATGTTCCTTCAAGAATTCCCGGGATTTCGCGAAACTGACGACGAACTTCTTCCACCATGCTTTGAGCTGCGCGCCCAACGGCATTCATAGTTAATCCGCTAAACAAAAATGCAGTCATCGAACCAATAAACGCACCCACCAAAACCAATGGATTCATTAAAGTAACATTGAAATACTGCATCATGTCTGGTATTGTGGCTTGATGAATATCAACGTGCATAGTTTCGGCAAATAAAGCAGCTTTTTCAGGAATGCGAGCCATCGCAATTTTAATTTCTTCCATATAAGCAGCCATCAAAGCTAAAGCAGTCAATGCGGCCGAACCAATGGCAAAACCTTTTCCGGTAGCAGCAGTGGTATTTCCCAATGAATCCAACGCATCGGTACGATTACGTACTTCCTCTCCTAGCCCGCTCATTTCGGCATTTCCACCGGCATTGTCAGCTATTGGACCGTAAGCATCTGTAGCTAAAGTAATTCCCAAAGTTGAAAGCATACCAACGGCAGCAATAGCAATACCATATAAACCAAAGCTGATATTACTCATATCAAAATCGGCAGCAAAAAGGAAAGCCAAAATAATAGAAGCACCAACGATAAGTACTGGGAAAGCTGTGGATATCATTCCCGTTCCAATACCAGAAATAATTACGGTAGCAGGACCAGTTTTGGTCGATTCGGCTATTTTCTGTGTTGGACGATAACCCGCAGAAGTAAAATATTCAGTTACCTTACCAATGCCAATACCACCAGCAAGACCCACTATCATTGCTCCCCAAATTCCTAAATAATTAGGAATTGCAAGGTATTTAAGAATGAAAAATGAAATAATAGCAATAAGTACAGAACTGACATTCACGCCTCTACCCAATGCACTTAACAATTCTTTTTGTGAAGCACCCTCTTTGGCTTTTACCAAAAATATACCAACAATAGAAAGTAAAATTCCAACTGCAGCAATTATCATAGGTGCAATAACACCATTTAATTGAGTTTCGTAACCCAAACCAGCAAAAGCTGTTGCTCCAAGTGCAGCAGTAGAAAGTATGGCGCCGCAATACGATTCGTATAAGTCGGCACCCATACCAGCCACATCGCCCACATTATCACCTACGTTATCGGCAATGGTTGCTGGGTTACGCGCATCGTCTTCGGGGATTCCAGCTTCCACTTTTCCTACAAGGTCGGCACCCACATCGGCGGCTTTGGTAAAAATACCACCACCCACACGGGCAAACAATGCTTGAGTAGAAGCACCCATACCAAAAGTAAGCGTGGTAGTAGTAATGATAATCAATTTCATGGAAGGATTAGCCGCAATTAAAGCATCGGTAGTATTGTCCAACGCACCAATTACATATTGCAAAGCATAAAACCAGATAGAAATGTCGAGCAAACCAAGCCCAACCACTACCAAGCCCATAACTGCACCCGAGCGAAAAGCCAAGCGAAGTCCATCATTCAACGAACGTTGAGCAGCATTGGCAGTACGAGCCGAAGCATAAGTGGCTGTACGCATGCCAAAAAATCCAGCCAAACCAGAGAAGAAACCTCCCGTAAGGAATGCAAAAGGAACCCATGGATTTTGTATTTCCAACACATAAGCCATAATTGCGAAAAGAAAAGTAATGACTACAAAAACCAAAAACACTACTTTGTACTGTTGCTTGAGGTAGGCCATGGCACCTTCGCGCACATACAAAGCAATTTGCTTCATTGTATCGGTACCTTCACTTTCCTTCATCATTTGTTTGAAGAAATAATACGCGAATCCCAAGGCAATAATGGCTGCCGCGGGCACTAAAAAGAAAATTTTACTTTCCATAAACGTGATTGATTAGAATTTAATTAATAAAACGGAGTTTGTGAATTAAAGTAGAAAGTTTTTATAGATAGGACTTTAAATATTATGAAAAAGACAGTGTATTTATGGTTTTTAGCATATAAGAAATGCATACAATTCGCTGGTTTTGAAGACATAGACGAACGAATGTGAATATTATTTTCAGAAAGAACCAACAAGGGCAATCAAGCTCCAATCAATCCTATATATTCTTTGAGAATAGACAATGAATAATCACTAGCATGTTGATCTACAAAGCCTATGGCAGAAATATGTGCATTTTCATCCGCAGCATCCGAAATAACCCTTACTACCACCAACGGCACTCCATAGTCATCACATACTTGCGCCACTGCTGCACCCTCCATTTCGGCACAAACCACAGAAGGTAAATTCTTGATAAGAGCATTTTTCATGGCTGAGGAAGAAATAAACAAATCGCCACTGGCAATATCGCCAATCAGCATTTTGGGAGTATGAATATTATTATCGGCCAGTATTTTTCTAAACTCCTTGTTGTTTTTCAGGAAGTTATGAACCGCTTGCGCCATAATATCCACGTTTTGCTGCGGTGTTTCGTAAGAAGTCTTGCCAGTAAGTGGAATTTCAAACCTTCTGAGCAGTGGTCGGGCATCCATATCGTGCTGAAACAATCGTTGCCCTATCACCACATCGCCCACGTTCAACAGGGGGGAAATACCACCCGCAATGCCCGTAAAAACGATTCTATCAACTTTAAACTCCAAAATGAGATGCGTAACCGTAGTTGCAGCAGCCACTTTACCCCACCGCGAAAAAACGGCAACTACCTCTTGACCATACAATTGGCCTCTATAATAAATACGGCTACCTCGCTCTACAATTTCTTTGTTGCCAATAGCAGCTATAATTTTGTCCATTTCTTCGGGCATGGCACCCACTATTCCTAATAACATAATAATGAAGGGAGACCCCCAGCCACTATCCCGATAGAAATCGGGAGGGAGCAAGAGTGATTAGTATTGATTTGTTTATTTTTGCTATTTTTACCTAACTATTTGTTTAGTAAATTTATTTTTAAATTATGGTTTAGCAATTCCTTCTGAGCTAATATTTTTCCCACGTCAATATTTCATCCAATGGTTTTCTTTTTTTCTCTCGCAACGGTTGAGCAGAATAACCGATTAAAATTACAAGCATTACCCTTTTATTTTTAGGAATATCAAGCACCTTTCTCACTTTTTTCTCATCGCACCATCCTATCATACACGATCCTAAACCTTCGTCGGTAGCAGCTAAGCAAATATGGGATGCCACAATGCCCAAGTCTAAATGCGGATAATGTTTGTTTGTTGCCCAGCCACCCACTGTGGAAGTAAAATTAGCATTCTCTTCAATTAAAACCAATTGGACAGGTGCCTGCTTAGAGAAATGATTCATTGACAACACTTTACTTGCAGTAGCATCAGCTATTTGCATGCGCTTTTCGGGGTCAGTAACCACTATAATTTTCCAAGGTTGTGCATTACATGCCGAAGGTGCCAAATGGGCAGCTTCCAATATACGTTCTAATTTTTCCTTTTCCACAGGATTATTTAAGTAGGCACGGTCGCTTTGTCGCAATTGCACAAGATTCAAAAATGTTTTCATTTTTCAGCTAATTTGTGGGTATGTTGTTCTAAAGTTATAAATTTGTCCAAAAGTATATCTAAAAAATTTATACCTTTGCCATTGCAAAAAAAAACAATAAGAAACACACAAATTCAAGCAATGAATCTAATTCGTTGCAAAGATAACTCAAAACCATTATCATTATGCAATATAAAGTTAAAAATTACATAGAAAATAATAAATTGCTTATTCCTCAAGGCGTTATTATTGTAGGGGTAAGTGGAGGGGCCGATTCTATGGTATTAATTCACTTGCTTTTAAAACTAGGATACACCTGTATAATAGCACATTGCAATTTTAATTTGAGAACGGAGGAGTCTGATGCCGACGAGATTTTCGTACGTAAGTTTGCCCAATCAATGAAAGTACAATTCTACAGTATCAATTTTGAAACAACTAAATATGCAGCAGCTCAGCATATCTCCATTGAGATGGCAGCTCGAGATTTGCGTTACGCATGGTTTTATGAATTACTCCAGAAACACAAAGCCCAAGCCATTGCGGTAGCTCATCATGCGGATGACAGCATTGAAACTTTATTAATGAATTTGGTTCGTGGAACCGGGTTGAGGGGCTTAACTGGCATTGCTCCACGAAATGAAAAAGTGGTTCGCCCCCTGCTTTGTTGTACCCGCAGCGAAATTGAAAATTATATTTTCAAGCAAAATTTGGAGCACATTACCGACTCCTCAAATGCAACACTTAACTACCAGCGAAATAAATTTAGAAACGTTGTTATACCTTTGTTGGAAGAAATAAATCCATCGGTAAGGCAAACTTTGTATCAAAGCATGGAGCGATTTGGAGGAACTTTGGCTATCTACCAACAAGCTTTGGACAGTATTGAGAAAGAAATCGTTCATTATCAAGGCGAAACAATTCTGCTGGACATTGAAAAATTGAAAAATCAAGTGCATTTACCAACTATAATGTATGAATTTCTCCACAAATTTGGTTTTGGAAATGTTGTCATTCAGCAGATTACCGAACAACTTGATGGAGCATCTGGCAAACTGTTTTATTCAGAGACTCATCGGCTGATAAAAGACAGAAACCAATTGATAATCAATAAAATGGATTCAAAAATAGATACTAATTACTGGATTTCAATATCTGACTCCGAAATTATAAAACCATTTGACCTAAAAATCAGCAAATTTACCATACCTGTTAACTTTCAACCGTCTAAAGATAAGAATTGCATACACTTGGATGCTTCCAAATTGGTATTTCCATTGCATATCCGGCATTGGAATGAGGGTGATTCGTTTATTCCGTTTGGCATGAAAGGAAATAAAAAAATCAGTGACTTTTTTATTGATAACAAATTTAGCATTTTAGAAAAAGAACAAACCTGGTTGCTTATTTCTGACAACGATATTGTTTGGATTGTTGGTCATCGAATTGACAATAGATTTAGAGTGACAAACGAGACGAAAGAGGTGGTTCAATTGTCTATAAATTAACTAACTGAGTTAAAAAAGCCGCAAAACATGGAAACTCATCAACTTATAGAAAAACCGATTGTTGACAAACAATACCTGCTTCAAAAAATGGCGGGCAAAGGTGGTTGGACCTATGCAGCTATTCCAGAAATACAGCAGGATAAACAGGCTCATTTTGGATTGGTGAAAGTAAAGGGAACAATAGATGACTATGAAATAAGCGATTACCACCTGATGCCCATGGGTAATGGGATATTATTTTTACCCGTAAAAGCTGAGATACGCAAAAAAATTGGCAAAAATGAAGGGGAGTGGGTACACATTAAACTCTATTCGCAAAATTTACCCACAGTTGTACCCGACGATTTTTTACTTTGCCTACAAGACGAACCTACAGCGCATAAAAAGTTCAATGCACTTTCTCAAAAAGAACAAAAATCGCTATTAGACTGGATTTATGCTGTAAAAAATGACGAAACAAAAGTAGAAAGAATAGTGCAAACCATAGACAAATTATCAATTAGCGAATGAACATAAGGCTTGTATTTGTTGTTTAAATGGCTAATTATCAATTATAAAATTTTATATTTTGTCAATCAAACGCGATTTAATCAAAAAAGAAGTTCATGCCATACGCACGGTAGCTGATGGTGTTTTTGTAATATCATTTGTTCGTGATTTTAAATTTCGGGCTGGTCAGGTAATTGCCATTGATATAGTACCCGACGGAAAACCAAGACTTTACAGCATTGCAAGCGGAGAAAAAGAAGATTATATGGAAATTCTTTTCGATGAAAAAAAGAATGGACAACTCACACCATTTTTGTCGAAACTAAATGCTGGCGATGCCATTTATGTATCCGAACCTTTTGGCACATTTGTATCGAGTTCAGAAAAAGCTTACTGGATTGCTGCCGGAACAGGGGTTGCACCTTTTGTTTCAATGGCTAGGTCGGGATTGGCAGGCAATAAAATTTTAGTGCACGGTGCTCGTTTTGATGAGAACTTTTACTTTTCAGACCTACTGGAAAAAATCCTTCCAGAAAGATATGTCAGATGCTGCTCACAACAAGATGACACCCTTCATTACAAAGGCAGACTTACTGAATGGTTGAAAACCCAAGAGAATTTACCGCTTAATCATCAATATTATCTTTGCGGAAGTGCCGAAATGGTGGTACAGGTACGCGATATTTTGATAGCAAAAGAAATCCCTTTCCAAAATATAATTTCGGAAACGTACTTCTAACTAGTGTTAACCGATTTACTTGTTTAAATGACGCAACCACAATAGGAACAATAGGTTAATGCTTATTTATTATATCTTTCGGTTTCAATTTCACTTCAAATCAGGATTTTAAAATCTGTTATTATCTGCTATTCCGACAATTGTCCAGGGCAGCAAACTCCGTCAGGTCGGCACGAAGGTATATTCCGTGCGCCACCCCTTAATTCTATAATAATCAGCTTAGGATTTGAGGTAAATTATTATTCTATCTTTATTATGAAAACCAATCTTTTCGGGCTTACACCTGACCAATTAAAATCCGTGGTTTCTTCACTTGGTTTACCTGCCTTTACGGCCACCCAATTAGCAGACTGGATGTACAAAAAACGTGTTGTTAGCTTTTTGGAAATGAGCAATTTATCAAAACTATCACGCGAAAAACTTGAAGCAGATTATTGCGTAAACCTTACTCCTGCCACCAAAGTAGAAACTTCGCAAGACGGAACAAAAAAATACCTTTACCCAACACAAACAGCCAAATTTATTGAAGCAGCCTACATCCCAGACAACGACAGAGCCACTTTGTGTGTTTCTACTCAGATTGGGTGCAAAATGGGATGTTTGTTTTGCATGACTGGAAAGCAAGGTTTTCAGGGAAATCTTTCGGCTGGCGAAATAGTGAATCAGGTACAGTCACTACCAGAATTTGAGAAACTGACCAACATAGTGTATATGGGCATGGGCGAACCGATGGACAATGTGGAAGCAGTGTTGAATAGCATTGAGATAATGACATCGGACAAAGGCTACGGTTGGAGCCCAAAACGTATAACAGTTTCTACCATTGGCATTATTCCGGCTATGATTACATTTCTCGAAAAATGTCAGGCGCATTTAGCGGTGAGTCTTCATTCGCCTTTCGACGCTGAGCGACAAGAGATTATGCCCATTCAAAGTGTTTATCCAATCACCGAAGTTATCAGCGAAATTCGTCGTTGGGATTTAGGTCGTCAGCGCCGCATTTCGTTCGAGTACATCATGTTCAAAGGCGTAAACGACACGCCACGCCACGCCAACGAATTGGTGCGGTTGCTCAACGGTATAAAATGCCGCATCAACCTCATTCGTTTTCATCCCATACCCGACACGCCATTGGAAGGCACGTCGGATGCTGGAATTGTATTTTTTCAGAATCATCTCAAAGCCAAAGGACTAACGGTAACCATACGCGCATCCCGTGGTGAAGATATTTTTGCTGCGTGCGGATTGCTTTCTACCAAAGAATTGCTCAAAAAACAGCAAGAAACTGACTTTTAATCAATCAATTACAATCGAATGGCAAACTTTTTTAGCCGTGCATCCAGCATGTAAGCTGGAATTATTTGCTTAATACATTCAGCCACAGCGTTTAGCATTCCTTCACGCACAAAATCATGACGGATAACTACCGATATTTCGCGGGTTGCCTCAGGATTGACGATATTGCGTAAATTCAACTTTTGATTTTCACTCAACAATTCTATATGTAGTTCAGGAATAACGGTATAACCACCATTTACATCCACTATTTTCACTAAAGTATCAATACTTCCAGCTTCGTAAGTAGAGGTATGTTGCACTTTTTTGGTACAGAAATTAAACACCTGATTTCGAAGGCAATGTCCCTCTTCTAGCACCCACAACTGGTCCAAGGGCATATCGCTTGCCGAAAGTTCAACGCGCTCGTAAATTGATTCCTTGGGAGAAATATAAGCTGCAAATTTTTCGTAATAAAGTGGAATCTCTAATATTTTTGCATCTTCAAGCGGAGTAGAAAGTATAGCCATATCTATTTCGGCAATGCGCAACTTTTCAACAATTGTGCTGGTATGCATCTCGCTCACTTTCAATGCTATTTGAGGATATGCTTTCTTAAAAGCAGCAATAAAATGGGGTAATAAATAAGGTGCAATGGTTGGAATAATAGCCAAATGTAAAGACCCGGAAAGCAATTCTTTCTCAGACTGCACCGTTTCTTTCAATTGATTGGACTGAAAAATAATATCTTGCGCTTGGTGAATTATCTTTTTTCCTATCTCAGTAGTTTCTAATGGATTGCGCGAACGGTCAAATATTTTACAATCTAACTCATCTTCCAATTTCTGCACCATGGCACTCAATGTTGGCTGGGTAACACCACATAACTCGGCAGCTCGTACAAAATGACGGGTTTTTTCTAATGCCAATACATATTCCAATTGTTGTAAAGTCATAAATTGTAATTTTTTATTTTAGTATAATATTAAGATTTCAAGATTTTTTCTAGTTGGAAATACTCTTAAGTAATTTGCTTAGGACTAAGCACTATTTTAAATGATTTTTTCAACGCAAATGGAATATCAGACTAATTCTCGAAAGCAATTGCTTCACCTACCACAAAATTACTTCCGCCGACAAAAACCAAATCATCCACTTCCGACGCACCAATGGCAGCACTTAAAGCCTCATTTACAGATAAATAACTCATCCCATTTAGGTTATACGCTTTAGCCATTTCCATCAATTCAGTTACTGGCAATGCCCGTTGAATATTAGCCTGTGTAAAATAATATACAGCATCCGCTGGTAGCAATTCCAACACGGATGAAATATCCTTGTCGTTTACCATGCCAATTACGATACGTAAAGTGCTATAATTCTGAATCTTAAGTTGCTCTACAACATACGTTATTCCACCCACGTTGTGTCCGGTATCGCAAATTACCATGGGCGATTGGCGCAACACCTGCCATCGGCCTTTCAGCCCGGTAATTTCACACACTCGCTCCAAGCCCTCATTTATAGCTTGCTTTGAAATATCAAAATCCATTGCTTTTAATTGTTCAACAGCGGTAAGCGTAGTGGCAATGTTATTCAATTGATAATGACCATTTAATCCAACTTTATAGTTAGTGTCATCAGTTGTTTTCACCAGCATTTTGCCATCAGCATAACCCTTCAAAACGACTTGTAGCTTCTCTTCGGCAAAAACTATTGGTGCGGTCATTTCCAATGCTTTATCGTTGAATACAAGACGGGTTTCGGGTAGCGCTTCACCTATTACCACGGGTGTATTTTGCTTGATAATACCCGCTTTTTCCGAGGCTATTTTTGCCAACGTGTCACCAAGAAATCCAACATGATCGAAACTTATATTGGTGATAACCGAAAGTACGGGCCTAATAATATTAGTACTATCCAATCGGCCCCCCAAGCCCACTTCTATAATGGCTACATCTACCTCAGTGTAAGCAAAATAATTGAATGCCATGGCCATGGTAGCTTCAAAAAATGAAGGTTCTATTTGGTCAAACAAATCTTTATGATGAGCTACAAAATCAATCACATATTGCTTTTCAATCATAAGTCCATTCACGCGAATCCTTTCGCCAAAATCGACCAAATGCGGCGACGTATATAGCCCAACTTTATAACCTGCTTGTTGTAAAATAGCAGCCAGAAAATGGGATACTGAGCCCTTTCCATTCGTACCAGCCACATGAATGGTTTTATATTTTGTTTGCGGATTGCCCAGCGCATTCATTAAAGCTATCGAGTTTTCCAACCCGGGCTTATACGCTGCACCCCCAATGTGGTGAAATACTGGCAGGCGGTCGTAAAGGTATTGAAGCACTTCTGTGTAGGAAGTAGATGCTGAAAATAAAATTTCATTTGTTTTCATGCGGAACTACGGCTTCGTTTAACTTACTGATTCTCTGATACAATGTTGGGTGAGAATAATGAAAAAATACATTAAATGGATGCGGCATTAAATTACTAAGCGAGGTAGAAGATAACTTTTTCAATCCCGATTCCAATTGCATGGCATATCCGTAACTTGCAGCAAAAGCATCGGCTTGATACTCAAATTTACGAGATAAAACATTGGTAAATACATCAAGCACCAATGAAATGGGTGAATATAAAATACTAAATGCCAAGGCATTGAGGTGAAAAGAAGCCACTTGCCCTCCCAAAGCTTGTGCCAAAGCATCACTTTGAAGTATCAGCCCAAAAACAAAAAAAAGCAACAAAGTGGAAGGAAGCGAAACTGCTAAATTGATTAAGGTATGTTTGTGTTTATAATGACCTACTTCATGCGCCAATACAGCCACTATTTCATCCGTAGTAAGTTTATCCATAAGCGTATCATACAGCACTATACGCTTTTTACTGCCTAATCCACTAAAATATGCATTCGCTTTTGTTGATCGTTTTGAACCGTCAATTACAAATATATTAGTAAGATTGAACCCCGATTTAATGGCAAATTTTTCTATTTCAGTTCTCAATTCACCCGCTTCCAATGGCGTTTGCTTATTAAATAAGGGCACTATAATTTCGGAATAAAACATGGTCATAAAAAGACTAAATCCAGTAATTACGAGCCAAGCCCACAGCCAAAAATACTCAGGAGTAAGGTTATAGATCCAAATTATTGCAAATAAAATTCCACCACCCAAAACAGCAGTCATTCCATAACCCTTCAATTTATCAAGCAAAAAAAGCGAAGGAGTCACCTTGTTAAACTCAAATTTCTGTTCAATTACAAAAGTATCGTACCATTCAAACGGAATACTAATTATATCATTTACAAAATAAAGAACCGCAAAAAACACTATGGGAGTCCATATTAAACTTTGAACGTAACCTTGCACCAACGTATCTACCCATGCAAAACCACCAAAACTGTACATCAACAGTGTGATTACAAAGCTAAAAGAGCTGGTAATCATTCCAAAACGGGTATTTGTTTTAAAATAATCTTGTTGTTTAGCATATTTTTCAGGGTCGTAAATATCCTTCAAAATGGCTGGGAGCTCTTTTTTGGCATATTGAATATTAAGAAAAGACAAATACCTTTCGAAAAAAAAATCGGCTACAAGAATAAAAATAATTGCGAAAAAAAGGAAAGAAACCATAGTTGGAAATATTGATTTATAAATTCATACAAAGCACAAATATAGTGATATTGAAATTAAAAACAGCATTTGTTTATAAAAAAAAGGTTCTAACTCTTTTCGAAAGGTTTTGACATTTTTGCAATATAAAGCCACATTTATATAAAAAAAAGGATAACCATCCCGATAGCTATTCCCGAAATGTTGTGACAAGCCGGGATGGTTTCATTTTTTCATGTTTAATGTTTCGTTTAAACCAAACCCACACAATTGATTGTAGAACACATTATTCATTACTTATAATCCCCCTATGATCACTGAGCTTGCCGAAGTGTAGTGGTCTTCGCACTTCCTTCGCTCTCCCACCGCACCTTGTTCTATGTTCCTACAAGGTTGCTCCATGCTTCCTCCATATTTACTACAAGTTAAAAAGATAGACTGTTTTTAGAATATACTTTCAATCTACTTAGATATTATTTATCTAAATAGATAAGTGTTTTGTAAGTATCTATTAAGTTCTATATAAGTATTATGTAAGTATTGTACTTATAGCATATATAGAGGTAACATAGAGGAACTATAGAGAAACATAGAACGAGGTGCGGTGATGGTGCGACCAATAACTGGAGGCGCGACTTTGAGTAGCACTCCCAGTTATTGAAAAAATTTCTTTGATTTTATTTATTTTTTAAATAGTTAGGCAAAATAGATGTGGTGTTAATAAGTTTGTGTATTTTTGAGGGCTGAAAAAATTACAATACTGGAATTAATCAATCTTAGGAGTGCATTTAATCTTAAATAAGAGTAATTTCAAGGAAACTGTTAGTTTTACAAAGGGGGTTCGCGATCAATCAAAACTCAAATCTAATTTTCATTCTCCATTGTTATCACACTAGCAGCCAGTTACCTCCATCCACAGCTATTGGGCTAAAGGCAATTGAAAAGAGTGCGACCAATGGATTTCCTTACAATTAAAATAATACCGATGTGAAGTGCAGATGTTACATAATACTGGCAATTATGACATATTTAAATAATATAATATCATTGGAAAATAGGTGGTGGTGTTAAATAAAATGTGTATTTTTGAAACGAAAATAAATAGCAATAACAATAACGATAATCGGTATAACCTTACAAAGCAAACAAAACCATGGGACTTTTTCAAAAATCAGTAATATCCAAATACCTCAAAAATCAGAATAAAGAGACTGTTGCAAATAAATGGAAACAGTATAGCGCTCATTTTCTGAACTCTAAAGTGCAGGACGAAATTAAAGCACTAAAAGAAGAACAGTATCAGGGTGAGTTTTTGGAGGACTTGTTTGTAAAGATATTGGGCTATACTAAACCGGCTTCTGCGGGCGAAACAAAGTTTAATTTGACCACAGAATATAAAAATGTAAAGGACAGCAAAAAAGCCGATGGTGCCATTATTATTGATAACAAAGTAAAAGCGGTAATTGAACTGAAAGGGACCAATACTACAGATTTAGGAAAAATTGAAGAACAGGCTTTTGGTTATAAAAATAACCAACAGGATTGCCTTTATGTCATTACTTCCAACTTTGAAAAGCTAAGGTTTTATATTGATAATGCCATTGAGCACATAGAGTTCAATTTGTTTAGGCTGACTTTTGAAGAGTTTCAGATACTCTATTTGTGTCTGGGTTTTGAGTATCTATCTCAGAATACAGCCAAGAAGATGAAAGATGATTCGCTGAGCGAAGAGGATGTAATCACTAAAAAGCTATACAAAGACTATTCATTGTTCAAAAGAGAATTGCATCAAAACCTGGTGGAACTGAACCCCGAACTTGACCCGTTAGAACTATTCAAAAAATCGCAAAAGTTGCTGGATAGGTTCCTATTCTTGTTTTTTGGCGAAGACCGAAATTTGCTTCCGCCCAACTCCGTTAGATTTATTTTAACTCAATGGAATCAATTAAGGGATCTTGATGAATATACGCCCCTTTATGGACGGTTTAAGAAATACTTTGGCTATTTGAATACTGGCCACAAAGACAAAAATCAGGATATTTTTGCCTATAATGGTGGTCTGTTTAAGCCTGATGAAGTATTGGATGCCATACTGATTGATGACGATTTATTGTATCGACACACTTTAAAACTTTCGGAATATGATTTTGCCAGTGAAGTGGATGTAAACATATTGGGGCATATTTTTGAAAATTCACTCAATGAGTATGATGAAATAAAAGCGCAACTGGAAGGACAAGAAATTGACAAAACTAAAAGTAGAAGAAAAAAGGACGGTGTTTTTTATACGCCAAAATACAATACAAAATACATGGTAGAAAACACGGTGGGCAAGCTGTGTGACGAAAAAAAGGCGGAATTAAAAATTGTAGAAGAAGATTATTACACAGACAAAAAAAGACATAAAAACACGATTAAAGGATTGGCTGATAAGCTTGAAACCTATAGAGCGTGGTTGCTGCAAATCACAATTTGCGACCCCGCTTGTGGTTCGGGTGCATTCTTGAACCAAGCACTGGAATTTCTGATTGCTGAACATCGCTATATCGACGAACTGCAAGCCAAACTGTTTGGTGATGCTTTGGTTATGAGCGATATAGAGAACAGTATTTTGGAGAATAACTTGTTTGGCGTCGATTTGAACGAGGAAAGTGTGGAGATAGCAAAACTCTCGCTTTGGTTACGAACTGCACAGCCCAACAGAAAGCTCAATGACCTGAGCAACAACATTAAATGTGGAAATTCACTTATCGACGACCAAAAAGTGGCAGGCGACAAAGCTTTTAACTGGCAAAAGGAATTTCCACAAGTGTTTGGAGCATTGGAAGTTGAAACTGAATTGGTGGAAGCATTGCCTACTGAACCAGACTATTTGGCATTACTCCAAACGGATGCCAAAGAAGCAGCCGAAGCAGCCAATCAAGCCATTGCAATGTCCAAAGAAGCGATTGCACTTTCGGAAAAAGCGGCAGCACTTTCACTGAAGGTGATAGAATATGCACAGAAACTACAATCGGTAAGCGAGCCATTGCCGTTTT
>JAIFKQ010000004.1 GCA_020049515.1 Paludibacter sp.
TTCCGGCATCATTCATGGTTAGTACTTTCTTCTCTAACTTCAAGTTGATGTATGGTCCTTTTTTTAATGAACGGCTCATATTATTTACTTAGTTTTTCTGATTATTTTTTCTTTCTTTCAATAATATATTTGCTTGATGCTTTCTTTTTAGAACGGGTTTTGAATCCCTTAGCTAACAAGCCTTTGCGAGAACGTGGATGACCACCGGATGCTCGCCCTTCGCCACCACCCATGGGGTGATCTACTGGGTTCATTGCAACACCTCTCACACGTGGACGACGTCCTAACCAGCGTGAGCGACCTGCTTTACCTGATCTTTCTAGTGCATGGTCAGAGTTTCCTACGCTACCAATAGTAGCGATACAAGTGCCAAGCACTTTGCGAACTTCCCCTGAAGGCAATTTGATAATCACATACTTTTCTTCACGTGAAGTGAGTTGTGCAAAAGTTCCTGCCGAACGTACCATCGCGGCACCTTGACCTGGACGTAATTCAATGTTGTGAATTATTGTACCCAGTGGAATGTTTTGCAACGGTAATGCGTTACCTACCTCAGGAGCAGCAGTTGCTCCGGAAACGACTTTCTGACCAACTTGCAATCCATTTGGAGCAAGAATGTATGTTTTTTCACCATCAGCATAATAAAGCAATGCGATACGGGCCGAACGATTCGGATCATATTCGATTTCTTTTACTGTGGCGGGTACACCATCTTTGGTTCTTTTAAAGTCAATTACTCTATATTTCTGCTTGTGTCCGCCACCTACGTTGCGGATGGTCATTTTACCATCGTGGTTACGACCTCCGGATTTAACTCCGCCTCTCACAAGAGATTTCTCTGGTGCATTCGTAGTAATTGTATCGAACGTACCAATAACTTTGTGTCTCTGCCCCGGTGTTATGGGTCTTAGTTTACGTACAGCCATTTATTTTTGTTTGTAGTCAGTAATCGGTAGTTGGTAGTTAGTAGTTGGTAGTTGGTAGTTAGTAATCGGTAGTTTAAAGTCCGCAGTTTAAATAAATTATATTCTTACTACTTACTATTTTCCTACTTCCTATTTTCTACTTTCTATTTCCTACTTCCTATTTCCTACTTACTACTTACTGTTTTAGATATTGCTATAAAAATCTATTGATTCTCCTTTTTTTACTGTAACAATTGCTTTCTTGAAAGCAGATGTTTTTCCTTTGACAACGCCACCTTTTGTAGAGCGACTTTTTAGTTTAGGCCCCATGATTAAGGTATTAACCTCTTCAACAGTAACACTATACATAGCTTCTATGGCTTGTTTGATTTCTATCTTGTTAGCGCCTTTTTGCACTTTAAAGCCATAGCGGTTCAGCTTCTCGCCCAGCTGAGTCATCTTTTCTGTAACGATTGGTTTTATGATAATTCCCATGTTCTGTACCTCCTTATGCTTTTAAAATTTGTTCTAATGCTACAACGGCTTCCTCTGCAAGTACAAGAACTTTCGCATCAAGAACTATATAAGTGCTTAATTCCGAAACTGTTACGACTTTGGCCGAGGTCAAATTACGAGCCGACAAATATACGTTTTTATTTGCGTCTGCTAAAATTATTAATGATATCTACGAAATCCTTTGTTTTTGGCGTTGCAAATACTAGGTTTTCTACAACAAAAATTTGATTGTTTGCTGCTTTATAAGACAATGCCGATTTACGGGCAAGTTGTTTTACTTTCTTGTTTAATTTGAAATGATAATCACGTGGATGAGGTCCAAACATACGTCCACCACCTACACGAACTCCAGATTTAATGTCACCTGGACGAGCGCCACCGCTACCTTTTTGTTTTCCCAATTTACGAGTACTACCTGACAATTGGCTTCTGCCTTTTGATGCATGTGTACCTTGACGTTGATTGGCCAAATATTGTTTCACATCTAAATAAATAGCATGGTCATTTGGCTCAATACCGAAGATGGTATCGTTAAGCGATACTTTTCTTCCTGTGTCTTCTCCTTTGATGTTTAATATACTTACTTCCATGGTTATTTATTGATGATTACAATTGAATTCTTAGCTCCTGGAACAGATCCTTTTACTAAAATCAAATTATGTTCTGGAATAACTTTTAATACTTGTAGGTTTTGCATGGTAACTTTATCACCACCCATACGCCCCGCCATACGCATACCTTTGAATACACGTGAAGGATACGAAGAAGCTCCCAAAGAACCTGGTGCTCTCAAACGATTGTGTTGACCGTGTGTAGCTTGACCTACCCCTGCAAATCCGTGGCGTTTTACAACACCTTGGAAACCCTTACCTTTTGAAGTTCCAACTACGTTTACAAACGCATTTTCTTCAAACATTTCTACGGTGATAGCATCACCCAATTTGAATTCTGTTTCGAATCCGTTGAACTCAACCAAGTGTCGTTGAGGTGTTACTCCAGCCACTTTAAAGTGTCCCATTTCAGCTTTGTTAGTGTGCTTTTCAGTTTTGGTTTGAAAACCAATCTGAACCGCTTTGTAACCATCAGCTGCAACAGTTTTTAATTGAGTAACAACACAAGGACCTGCTTCAATAACAGTGCATGGAACATTTTTACCATCGGCACTGAAAACGGAAGTCATTCCGATTTTTTTTCCTAATAATCCTGGCATTTCAATTGTTGTTTATATGACCCCTAACCCCAATACGGGGGAACAGTCGTTTTTTACTTTAAATATATATCTTAAACTCTCTATTCCCCCCTCGGGGGCTAGGGGGCTTCTTATACTTTGATTTCTACTTCTACTCCACTTGGCAATTCAAGTTTCATCAAAGCATCAACAGTTTTGCTGGTTGAGCTATAAATGTCGATAAGACGTTTATATGAAGATAATTGGAATTGCTCACGCGACTTTTTGTTTACGAAAGTAGCACTATTCACAGTAAAAATACGTTTGTGGGTAGGCAATGGAATAGGTCCACTTACTACTGCTCCTGTAGCTTTTACTGTTTTTACGATTTTTTCAGCTGACTTATCAACCAAGTTGTGATCGTAAGATTTCAGTTTGATTCTGATTTTTTGACTCATTGTCGTTTATTTATATATTTGTTTGGTTTAATTGTTTGGATTTTCAAATAAGAGTCATTCACTATTTGAAAATCCAACAATTCTAAATTACTTAATTTTCAATTCCCAATTCCCAATTATGAATTATTAATTGTGAATTATTAATTACAAAAGTTCTACTTTTCCTTTTGCTTCAGCAACAACTACTTTCGCAATTGCGTTAGAAACTTCTGCATAATGCGAAAATTCCATTGTTGAAGTGGCACGGCCCGAACTGATAGTACGTAAGGCAGTAACATAACCGAATGTTTCGGACAATGGCACTTTAGCCTTTACAATACGTGCACCTGAACGGCTTGTATCCATACCCTCTACCTGACCACGACGTTTGTTTAAGTCACCGATAACATCACCCATGTTTTCTTCTGGTGTTACCACTTCCATTTTCATGATTGGTTCCAACAATACAGGTTTTGCTTTGGCGCAAGCAGTTTTATAAGCTATAGAAGCGCAAATTTCGAATGATAATTGATCCGAGTCAACTGCGTGGAATGAACCATCAAGCACAGTCACTTTCAATGAATCCAATGGGAATCCTGCTAAAACGCCATTTTTCATGGCATTGGCAAAACCTTTTTGAATAGAAGGAATAAATTCTTTTGGAATGTTACCACCTTTCACAGAATCAATAAATTGTAATGGTCCGCCGTCGAAATCTTTGTCGGCAGGTTCCACTTTTACAATCATATCGGCAAATTTACCACGACCACCAGATTGTTTCTTATACGTTTCACGCAATTGAACCATTTGGGTAATCGCTTCCTTGTAAGACACTTGTGGACGACCTTGGTTACATTCTACCTTGAACTCACGTTTCAATCGGTCGATAATAATTTCGAGGTGAAGTTCACCCATTCCACTAATAATCGTTTGACCTGATTGTTCTTGTGTATGTACAGTAAATGTAGGATCTTCTTCAGCCAACTTGGATAATCCGATACCTAATTTATCTAAGTCTTTTTGAGTTTTTGGCTCAATAGAAATACCAATAACTGGTTTTGGAAAGTCCATTGATTCCAACGTGATAGGATGTCCTTCGTCACACAAAGTATCACCAGTACGAATATCTTTAAATCCAACTCCAGCACCAATATCACCCGCAGAAATCAATTCTACAGCATTTTGTTTGTTAGAGTGCATTTGGAAAATACGTGAAATACGTTCCTTCTTATCAGTTCGTGTATTATAAATATAAGAACCAGCCTCCAATTTGCCCGAGTAAACCCTGAAGAAACACAGACGGCCAACATAAGGGTCAGTTGCAATTTTAAATGCCAAAGCACACAATGGTTCTTTTGCATCAGGGTGACGAATTACTTGTTTTTCTGGGTCACGAGGATCAAAACCAATTGTTTCTGGTGTATCCAGTGGACTTGGAAGGTAGGCACAAACAGCATCAAGCATAGTTTGTACACCTTTATTCTTGAAAGCAGAACCACAGATCATTGGATTGATTTCCATTGAAAGTGTAGCTTTACGTATCGCAATCTGAATTTCTTCTACTGTAATGGTGGTTGGGTCATCAAAGAATTTTTCCATCAAAACATCGTCGTACTCAGCAATTACTTCTAGCATTTTATCTCTCCACTCTTGTGCTTCTTCCAATAAATCAGCAGGAATTTCTTCCACATCATATTGGGCACCCATGGTTTCATCGTGCCAAAGAATAGCTTTCATTTTCACTAAATCGATAACGCCTTTGAACTTTTCTTCAGCACCGATTGGAATTTGAATAGGACAAGGTTTAGCTCCCAAAACAGTTCTAATCTGGTTGATAACTTCATAGAAGTCAGCACCCGAACGGTCCATTTTGTTTACAAACCCAATACGAGGCACATTGTATTTGTCAGCCTGACGCCATACTGTTTCTGATTGCGGCTCAACACCACCTACAGCACAGAAAGTAGCAACAGCACCATCCAATATACGTAAAGAACGCTCTACTTCAACTGTGAAGTCAACGTGTCCTGGAGTATCAATAAGGTTGATTTTGTATTTATCACCCAAATAATCCCAAGAAGTGGTAGTAGCGGCAGAAGTAATTGTTATACCGCGCTCTTGTTCTTGCTCCATCCAGTCCATGGTAGCAGCACCATCATGTACTTCACCGATTTTGTGTGTCAAACCAGTGTAGAACAAGATACGCTCGGAAGTAGTTGTCTTTCCAGCGTCGATATGTGCCATGATACCGATGTTTCTATTGTAACTTAAATCTCCTTTAGCCATCTGTAAAGTAAAGTTTTTTTAATTTATTGTATACTAATCAATTAAAATCTAAAGTGTGCAAATGCGCGGTTGGCTTCAGCCATACGGTGCATATCTTCCTTACGTTTAAATGCACCACCTTGGTTATTAAACGCGTCAACAATCTCGGCAGCCAATTTATCAGCCATCGAGCGACCTCCGCGTTTGCGTGAGTACAATATAAGATTTTTCATTGAAATTGATTCCTGGCACCACCTACTCTACGAGATTTTACTTCAACTAAGGGAGTAATATTTTCGAGGGCTTTTTTCCAAACTTCAAGTGGGGATTTTTCTTCGTTCGGAAGCTTCTTTTTGACAGTTTCCAGCGATGAATAAAAAATATCAAAGGCAGTGGATTTCTTGCCATCGAACATCAAGTGGTTTACAAATTTTGTAACCATCGATTCATTGAAAACCGGATCAGGTAATACGATCCTCTTTTTTGGTTTCGATTTTCTCATTTTTACTTAAAATTTCCGTTTTTTGTTTTTTTAGT
>JAIFKQ010000193.1 GCA_020049515.1 Paludibacter sp.
TTATATGGGAACTGGAGACAAAAATGGAATCAATTTCTATACTAATATACAAGGATACAAAGAAATGGCAGCAATTGTTTCTTCAAACTTTACACTTACTAGCGATGCACCCATTAATCCACAAAATATTAAATTTACAAATAAAACTGATGCCGACAGTTGGTTTTCAGTATCTGTAGAATAACCGCTTTTTTTTTACTCTAATTTAAAACAACACAATATGAACAAGACATTACTTTTTATCGCAATGATTGTGCTAGGAGTTACCCAGGTATCCTCTCAATCCGTTAAAATTGGTACACACAACAAAGGAAATGCAAAAACCAAAGTTGTAGAAATATCATTGACTAACACTTCCACTATTGTTAAATCAGTGCCCGACAACAAGGCTCAGGTATTACGTAATAAGTTGATTTTAAATAAAAAATCGACTGCAAAAAGAATGGTTTTACAGCAGAAAATAGCTCGTAAACATACACAACGTATCAGTACTTTCAAATCTCGCACACCATTAATGAACCAAAAAGCCAGCACCGACACTACGTTGTATGAAGGTTTTGAAAGTTATAATGGAACTGCCAAAGACTGGATTCCAGCTAGTTGGACTGAGCTGAATAAAACAGCCAACATGTATGTTACGAACGATTCTGTCAATTCTACATGGAGCGTAAATGCCGAAAATGGATATGCGGCACCCACCTATGGTACTAGCATGGCTTGGATAGACTGGGATGAAAACTATAACCCGCAAGACGAGTGGCTGGTGTCTCCCGCCTTTACGCCTGTAAGTGGCGACATTATTAGTTTCGATTTCTTTTACAATCCTTTTTGGATGTATTATGATTGGGATAAATCGACTGATGTGTTGGATGTATTTAAATATACCGCACCCAATGCAACTATGGAAATGTATGTAAGTACTGATAATGGAGCAAATTGGATTAAAGTATGGGATGCAATAGATGATGTGAGTCAGTTTAACGACACAAATATTGCTTATTTTTCGGGTGTTTCTGGAATGTGGAATACAATTAAGAAATCCTTAGATGCCTACATTGGAAAATCTATTAAACTTGCATTCAGATATGTAGGTACCGATGGGGATTCTATGGGACTTGACAACATCAGTGTTCGTCAACTGAGCCCTTATGCGTTGTATGCTCGACCACAAGGTTATTTCTACGCCGGACTTACTCCTACTTATGACGGAATAGACGGCGATTTGATGATAGGGCATGCTTATCAAGATGCTACTTGGAATAATTACTCAAACGACGAATCAAATTCGTTTTTATGGACTTTTGAAGATCCGACTAATGATGCAGCTACTATAAATTCTACCGATATTGACCCAACTGTTTTTTATCCTGCTGGTGGGTACAAAATTCCGTTATTGACTGCTACGGTTGGTTCTATAAACTCGACTTATAGCTGGGGGGCTTCTCCAACTACCTCTTTCTTTCAGGCAGGAGGAAATACTAGTTATAGTTTCGGTACACTGGGTATGGGAAATTATGATTTGACAGCTCAATTTCAAAATCCATTTTTTGGGGCAAATGATTATTGTTTTGGAACAGGTCCTGGTGGAGAGGTGGATGCTATTGCGAATTATTTCGACAAGCCAGTTCATAAGTATCTATTGGACAGTGTCTGGGTTAATTTGGGTCAATTTGCTGCGCCTGCTGGCACTGAATTTAAAATGATTATTCACCGAGTTTTGGCTGATGGTTCATTGGCAGATACAATTGCAACCTCAGTTTGTTTGGCGCAGGATGTTACAGAGCCAGAAACTGGATATTTTACAATGCCATTTAAGGGTTTCACTAGTCTTGACCCCATTACAGGCTTGGATGTAACGTTTGACTTTTTGGAAATTTCGGACGCTATTTTGATAGAATTGACTGGTTTTAATGTTCCTAACGTTACTTTAGCTGCTTTCAGTCAGGTTATTGATAGTTCTGATGGTGAATCAAATGCTTACGTGTTTTACAACAATACAAATGGAAATCGAAGTCTTTTAGGCGGGTCAGATTACATTGGGGCTACCTCGCTGTTATTTAATTTAGGTGCTACTTATTCTTATATCGCTTCCACCGAAAATGAATTTGTGGCGCCAATAGAGGGGGGAAATAAAACTTTTAGCATTGACACTTGGTCTTCACCCAGCGATTGGTGGTCGGAGGTAGAATTGCCTACTTGGATTACTGCGGATACCACTTTCAACGAAACTACTTGGGCAACCACAGTTACACTAACAGCTACTGCATTGCCTGCCCAAATGGCTGGACGTGGCGCTACCATTACGCTAACTACCTATGGTGCTGAATTTAATATTTATGTTAAGCAAGGTGTGTATGCAGGATTGAAAGATAATAAAGTTGCTCAAAATAAAGTGATTAGCAATGAAAATTCTTTTGAACTTACCTACACCTCAGACTTTAATACTGTAGCTCTATACAACGTGGCTGGGCAGGTTATTGCCAACTACAATTTGCCAATTTCGGGTAAATTAAGCATTCCAAACAACCAGTTGAATAAGGGTATTTATATATTTAAATTTGCAGGAAAGACAACAGAAATAGCTAAAGTTATTCGTTAAATTGCATGTTTAAAAAAAACTAGTAGGAGCTGCTCTAATGAAAATTGGGGCAGCTTTCTTGTTTATTTGCTGCCAAAAAAATATATTTAACCACTGTTGCTTAATAGAGATTTTAATTCTTTCATTAAACTAATGATTATGATGTTTGAAAAAAAAACGAGCTATAAGTAAACCAGTTGGATACTTATAGCTCGGTCAATTATCAAAATAACGCTATTATTCAGCACTAAATTTATAAATACACCATTCGTCATATTTCCCATCGGGACGAAGTAGTGCACTTGGAAAATGTGCCACATTAGGTGCGTTTGGGAATCCTTGTGTTTCAAGGCAGATGGCGTCCTGCTTGTTGTAAATTTTCTTTTCTTTTCCAATTACATTTTCGGTCCAATTGGCAGTATAAACCTGCACACCGGGCTGTGTAGTAATCACTTCCATTTTTCTTCCGCTCGTTGGTTCGTAAATATACCCCAACGATGCTAAATCTCCAGCTTGCTCTTTACGAATACACCAGTTATTGTCCAATCCCAAGCCTGGGGCAAAAGCTTCGTCATCCACACGCTCATCCACAACTGTAGCTTTACGGAAATCGAAAGGCGTATTGTCAACAGGACGAATTTCGCCTGTTAGTGCAAATGACTCATCCAATACGGTGTAGAAATCGGCATTTAACTGCAATTGGTGGTTGCGAACAGTTCCACTTCCAGCACCTTTGAGGTTGAAATACGAGTGATTCGTTAACCCAACGATGGTTGCTTTGTCGGTAGTGGCTTCGTAATGAATTTTGATTTCGTTATCGTCAGTCAAAATGTAAGTAGTGGTAACAGTTAGATTTCCAGGGAAGCCCTCTTCGCCATCGGGCGAAAAAAGTGAAAGCACCAATTCTTTCTCAGACGCCGATTTTACCTCCCATACTTTCTCGTTGTAACCATGTACACCACCGTGCAAAGTGTTTGTAGCATTATTCAAAGGAAGTTTATACTCTACGCCATCAATGCAAAACCTGCCATCCTTGATTCGGTTTGCAAATCGTCCGCAAATTGCCCCAAAGTAGATTTCTTTTTCTACCACCTCTTCCAAAGTATCAAAAGCAAGTACCACATCATCAAATTTTCCATCCCTATCTGGAACAAATAATCGGATAATTTTGCCACCATAATTGGTAATATCCACCGACATACCATTTTTGTTGAATAACGTGTAAAGCGAAACTGGTTTTCCGTCCAGCTCAATTTGCAATTGTTTTGCTGTTTTCATATAATGTACCCCTAGCCCCTAAAGGGGAACTAAGTTAGTATTGGTTACTTTATTATTTGTTTATTTCTCTAGTCAAACTCATGTAGAAAGAACTTGCATAGTTCCCCTTTAGGGGCTAGGGGTTCTTTATTAACTCAATTTACAAGCTCCGTCGCCAATTTCCGTAGGCAGCACCAACTTTTGCAATAAAAGTATCAATGGCTTCGTCTTTTACCAACGAAACTGTGCAACCACCAAAACCGCCACCAGTCATACGAGAGCCAATAACGCCTTCAATTTTCCAAGCTTCTTCGGCCATTGTATCCAATTCTGGTCCTGTTACTTCGTAGTCGTCGCGCAAAGAAACGTGTGATGCGTTCATCAATTGACCAAACAAAACCAAATCATTTGCTTTCAATGCTTTTACGGCATCAGAAGTGCGTTGAACCTCACCAACCACGTGGCGGGCACGTTTGTGAGCAGTAACGTCGGTAATTGCCAATTCAATTTCTTTAAAATCAGCTTCGGTCAATTCGGCCAAGTATTTAATTGGACGAACAGCGTTTAGTTGCTTTACTGCCAATTGACATTCGGCAACGCGTTGGTTGTATGCTCCAGAATCCAATTTGTGTGGGCTGTGGGTATTAGAAATGAGAATTTTTACGCCTTCCAATTTTACAGGCACTAACTCAAAATCCAATGTATCGCAATTCAAGTGAATGGCATGGTCTTTAGCACCGTTGGCTGAGGCAAATTGATCCATGATACCGCAATTTACAAACGCAAATTCGTGCTCGGCTTTTTGACCAATCTGAGCCAAGATGGTACGGTTAAAGCCAGTTGACAATTGGTCGTTGAGTGCATAAGCAGTTACCACTTCCAAGGCAGCCGATGAAGATAAACCTGCGCCGTTTGGCACATCGCCCCAAATAAGAATATCGTATCCTTCAGTAATTGCAATGCCACGTTTGATAAATTGAGCAAAAACACCCAGTGGATAGTTCGCCCAAACTTTGTCAAGGGGAGTTGTCAGTTGGTCAAAACCTAGTTCCACAACTTCAGGTTGGTTAAGAGAGCGGAATTTAACGGTATTTCCACCATTCTTGCGAATCAACAAATAAGCTCCAAAGCTCAAAGCACAAGGAAAAACAGAACCACCATTATAGTCGGTATGTTCTCCAATTAGGTTCACGCGCCCAGGCGCAAAATACACAGCTTCAGCCTCTTGGCCATAAGCAGATACAAAAGCAGATTTCAATTCTGGTAAAGTCATATTTGTTTTATTTTATAAGTTTCAATTTGGGAGCAAAATAACGAAAAAAGAAATGAATACTCTGTTGTTTAATCATGTTTTAGAGCATAATTATTAAACAATAACACCCTAATTGCTATTCTTGAATTACTTGAAGACCAGATTTTAAATTGAAAATCAATTTCTGACTAATAATTCTGTTATAGCTCCAATTTAATATCAATCCTTCAGTATCTTTCGGTCGAAAATTACATTGAAAGTTATAATCTTTAAGCTGTAAACTCCTTTATTTGCAAAATCAGCTGAACTTCCATCTGGAGGTTCAGCCGATGTTATTAAAATGGTAAGCAAGTGGTTCAGGCCAATATTTTTCTGTTAGCTTTTTTCTTGTGCAAAAAAGACGAAGTCAAATGCCAAACAAAAGAGCTTACGAGTAACCAAGATGTCCAAAAGGAAATGTATCATGATTCACTTAATTTTCAAATTGATAGGGTTTTGTCTGGTATCCCAAATAGTAAGAATAATAATATTTTCATTAGTCACCATCTTGCACGGAGTGCAACACTATCTATATCAATTCACCTAATTTTGGTTCTACTTTATTTTTAGGAAACATGGAAGCTGCACGAGGGACAAGCGACCCCGATAGCTATCGGGGCTGTCGCTTAAATCTCTTTTTATTTTAAGCGGTTGGGAAACCGCTTGTCCCTCGTGTGACTTCTTTTTCTCACAAATATGAAATGCATGGATGTTGTATGGTTTTTATTTCACTGGTGCACCTTCCACAGGCACTTCTTTTCCACCTCCGCCCAGCGCATGATATTTTTTGCGCAGCGTGTTCATGTTATTGAACAGGGTGATGATGGCATCATTGGGGGTATAGTTGGCGGCTTGTTCCATTGCGGTGCAAAACTGGATGTAGCTTGCAATGGCTGCCGGTTTGAGGGAGCTGCCCGATACTTCGCGTGCCGACACTTCGTCGTTGCGGGTTAAATAAACTGTTTCGAACTCCGTGTTTTTGGCTGCCAATGTAGTGAATGTTCCGTCCAATCCTGTGGTTACAGCGGCTGCCACAAGGGCGGCATTGGCTTTGTATTTCACTATCATTTCGGTTATTACTTCCGTTTGGGTGTTCAGCGGCAACGAAGCGGCTGTCCAATACGGAGTGAGAAATAATTTGAGGGTTTCTGCTGCGGCTTTTTTGGCAGCATCGGTGCTTTTGCCGTGAAATGTTACAGTTCGATTAAGTTCTGCCTGCAAGTTATCGCGTTCTT
>JAIFKQ010000162.1 GCA_020049515.1 Paludibacter sp.
AAGAAGGTTCAAACAAAGAACATTTCGTACACATTTCTGGATTAATTGATCAAATTCGTGAAGGTGATACCGTAGAATTTGATTTGCAAGAGGGCAAAAAAGGATTGAATGCAGTAAATGTCAAAGTAATTTAGTATATATACTAATTGGCGTTTTTAACATTAGAGAAGTCTATCTTAATTGGTAGGCTTTTTTTATTGCATACCACCGCACAATTGTTTATTGAGCCGTTTTCTAATTATCAGTTATCTATTCGTAATTTAGGTATTCGTAATTTAGGGTTGACATGATATGTAGTAAAAGTTGTGAATAAGCTCCAATTAACAGAAATTTGAGTGTTCTTTTTGCAACAAATATTTGCCATACATTCATTTTTATGTTCAGTATTGTTTTCTAACATCCAATTAAACTCAATATAATGTATTTTCCAGAAGAATATAGTGATGCAAGTTCCATGCTTCAGCAAATGATTGCTATTCAGTCATATAGTAAGGATGAAAAAAATGTAGCTGATTATTTAGAGCAATCTATTCAAGAAAAGGGATACGTCGCATCTCGCATACAGAATAATATTTGGTTGATAAGTCCTGGATTTGATTCTTCGCGTCCTACTATTTTGCTAAATTCACACATAGACACCGTTAAGCCAGTCTCAGCTTGGATACATAATCCCTTTACTCCAATTATAGAAAACGGAAAATTGTTTGGGCTTGGGAGTAATGATGCTGGAGCAAGTGTGGTATGTTTACTTCAAGCTTTCTTTCATCTCACTACTAAGCAACAGGCTTATAATCTGATATTTGCAGCATCGGCCGAGGAGGAGATTTCTGGTAAAAATGGGCTGGAATGTTTATTGCGTGAATTGCCCAAAATTGATTTTGCCATAGTGGGCGAACCAACTAATATGAATATGGCTGTGGCCGAGAAAGGACTGATGGTATTGGATTGTACCGCTCGTGGAGTAGCAGGGCATGCTGCTAGAAATGAAGGGGAAAATGCAATATATAAAGCAATGTTGGCAATTGAATGGTTTAGAACCTACAATTTTCCCAAAATATCCGATTTATTAGGTCCTGTAAAGTTGTCTGTAACTCAAATAAATGCTGGCACACAACATAATGTAGTGCCTGATACATGCACTTTCGTAGTGGATGTACGAAGTAACGAAATGTACTCTAACGATGAAATTCTGGCTGAAATTCGTAAAAATGTGAGTTGCGAAGTGAATGCTCGTTCCACGCGACTCAGCTCCACAGCCACACCTTTAAATCATCCCGTAGTGAATCGCGGAAAAGAAATGAACCGCACTATTTTTGGCTCACCCACACTTTCCGACCAATCGTTAATGTCATTTGCAAGTGTAAAAATGGGTCCTGGCGATTCGGCTCGCTCGCATACTGCCGATGAATATATTCTGTTGGAAGAAATGTCCGAAGCGATTGATATTTATATTGAGTTGTTGGATGGTTTGAGATTGTAATTCACCCAACAATAAACCCGCATGTAGCACAAAGGGGTTCGACAATTTTATGTTGTTCGAATCCTTTTTTTATGTTCATTGCTCGCTCTTTTTGCAGAATTTCGGTTAGGTTTTCGGTAAATATATTTCCTAACATTAAATTAGCATCTGCATCCAAACAGCATGGAACTACTTGTCCGTCAGCTAGTATGGCAATATGGTCACGCAAAGCATAGCAGGTTTTTTTCGTTTGTGTTTGTTCCCCATTTTCATCAGGCCACTCAAATCGGGGAGCACGATTGAAAAATAGGTGTTCGGCTAACTTAAAGCCATTTCCATTGACTTTCTTCTCTAATTGATCAAGTGATAGATTGAATTTTTCCGAAATTTTGGACATGCAGATAGCATTGAAATCAGCACTTTCAGCATTTGAAGTGTTCCAAAGTCTGAGTGAAACATAGCTTTTTGGGGCAGTTTGGAGCGCAAATTCCAGAGCCGTTTGCAAATACTCGTTCCATTTACTTTTCGCTATATTTTCCTCCGCATCGTGAAGCGAAATGTTGATTTGTCGAATGGAATGCTGCAAAAGCATCTCTTTGTTTCGTTCCAATAATCCGCCATTGGTAGTAATATTGATGTTAAGATTGGCTTTTTCTGCAATAGTCAAAAGTTCATCCAGCTTAGGATGTAAAAGCGGCTCGCCCAATACGTGCAAGTAAATATAGTCGGTAAAAGGACGAATCTTTTCTACCACCAAACGAAATTCGTCGGGCGACATAAACTTGGTAGTACGTGCCGTTTTAAAACAAAAGCTGCAATCAAAATTGCAGCTATTCGTTATTTCTATGTATATCTTCTTGAATTTCAATTTGTTATTTTTGTCTGAAATCAATTATATTGTGAATAGATAAAATTCCAACCACATTTTCCAAATCGTCTATAACTGTTAAAGTAGTGATTTTATTCACATCCATCATTTCCAGCGCCTCTGTCAACAATTCGTTTTGGGCAATTCGTTTAAACCCTTGGGTCATAAAATCTATTGCCCTCAGCTCCTTTATATCATCAAATTTTTGAATAGCGCGGCGGATATCTCCATCTGTAATGATGCCAACAGCTTGTTCGTTACTGTTATATACTAATGTCATTCCTAGACGTTTATTGCTAACTTCGTAAATTACGTCTTTGAAAGGCGCCGTTTCATACACTTTTGGAATATCGGTAAACATCTCATCCTTTACGCGTGAAATCAATCGCCTCCCTAATGCGCCTCCCGGATGGTAAAGTGCATAGTTTTCGGCCTTAAAGTCACGGCGTTCCATCAAACATATTGTTAACGCATCACCCATAACCAAAGTGGCTGTAGTAGAGGTTGTTGGGGCTAATCCCAACGGGCAGGCTTCTTTTTCAACACCAATATTTAATACCAACGACACTTCTTTGGCTAAGACCGAATGCGTATTACCTGTCATGGCTATCAATGCACATCCAATTTTTTTTAATGGTGCTATAATATTTAGTATTTCTGTAGAACTACCACTATTTGAAATCAACAAAACAATGTCATTTTTGCTTACCATACCTAAATCTCCGTGCATGGCTTCCGTTGCATTAATAAAAATGGTTTGGGTGCCAGTAGAAGCTAGCGATGACGCAATTTTATGTCCAATAATGCCCGTTTTCCCCACGCCCATTATTACTAATTTGCCTTTGCAAGCATAAATTAGCTCTACAACCTCGTTTATTTCTGTGCCAATTTTATCGGACAACTTTTGAAGTTCTGTAATCTGTTGGTTAAAAATCTCTTTGCTGCGTGTTATGAAATCCATTGGATGTTATTCTGGTTTAACTCTAACGATTTGATTATTAATCATAACAATTAAATCACTATTGTTTTTCTTCTTTGACTCAATTAACTGTTCGTGAACTTTTTCCATACCTTTTAGAATTTTATCTCTATCAGATATATTTTCATGTTTTGGCTTCATTGAAGTATTGTTTAAATTTTGAGTATTTATCTTTGTTATGTATAATAAACTTTCCTGTTGAAAATTTTTTCTCAGCGATAAAGTCATGTATTTTACCTGAATTATCAAATAACATCATTTCATCTACAATTGGCAAGTAAATATCAAATAGGTTTTTTATTCCATTCATATAACGTCGTTTGATAACTTCAGGTTCAATATTATGACCACCATCATCAACTCTTTGTTGAACTCGTTGCAATGCGAGCTTTACATCTTGCAACCAAAAGAATAATAAAACAACATGATATCCTTTTTCTTTAGCAAAGAGAATTTTATTCTTATAACTTCTTGTGGCTAAAGTAGTTTCAAATGCGAAATTTTCATTTTGTAATATCAGTTCATCTATCCTATTCAACATCAATCTTCCAGCAGCCAATGCTACTTTCTCTGGTTGAAATGGTGATAAGCCTTTTGCTATTTCATCTGCATTTACAAACTCTTTACAATTTAAAATTTCGGGCAGCATGTATAGTTTTTTGCTCAAATACGATTATAAGCTTACCAAATTATTTATTCCCAATTATCATTTCCACAAACTCTCGTACACATCCTTCGCCACCTTTTTTCTTCATTTGCATAATTCCGGGTATGTTTTTAATAGCTTCTAAAGCATCTGCAGGACAAGCCGCCAAACCAACCGAAGATAGTAATTCAAAGCAATTTACATCATCCCCAATGTAGGCAACTTCCTTCAAAGTAATGCCTTCTTTTTCGCAAATTTCTTTTACCGAAGCCAATTTTCCACCCTCACGTTTGCCTTGATAAAGATAATCAAGTTTCAATTTATTGTAGCGGCGTTCAACCATTTTTGTGTCTTCGGAAGTAATAATCCCGGTTTTAATTCCTTGTTTTCCAATTAGTTGTAGCCCCATTCCGTCATGTGTATTGAACTTTTTTAACTCATCTCCCGATTCCGAATAATACATTCCTGCATCTGTCAAAACGCCGTCAACATCTGATAGAAAGAGTTTGATTTTAGTTGGTACTTGGTAGTTGTCAGTTGATAGTTGATAGTTGTCAGTTGACAATTGACAGTTGTCAGTGCGTTCGCTGTTAACTGTCAAATGATAACTGTCAACTGATGACGCTGATAACTGTTTCGTGATATTATCGTATGCAATGGCTTGCTTAAGAATCTCGCGAATTTGGGATAAATGTATTTGGTTAGGACCATCGGAGAATGCATGGTCAGGGTCGGGATGTACTTCTGCAAAAATGGCATCAACACCGATGGCTAGAGCGGCTTTCATTAGGTAAGGCACCATTTCGCGGTTTCCGCCAGTAGAAGTGCCTTGACCACCAGGCTTTTGCACTGCGTGGGTGGCATCAAATACAATTGGGAAACCGTAATCGCGCATTTCCACTAATCCTGTCATATCCACTATCAGGTTGTTGTAACCAAAGCACGAGCCACGTTCGCAAAGCAAGATATTTTCATTGCCCGAATCACGCAGCTTATCCACCACGTTTTTCATGTCCCAAGGAGCCATAAACTGACCTTTTTTTACGTTCACAATTTTGCCCGTTTTAGCTGCTGCTACCAATAAGTCTGTTTGCCGAGCCAGAAAAGCCGGGATTTGAAGCATGTCAGCTACTTTTGCCACTTCGGCGCATTGCCAACTTTCGTGAACATCGGTAACAATGGGCAAATCAAGTTCCGTTTTTACGCGTTGCAAAATTTGCAACCCACGCTCCATACCTACGCCACGAGGTGCTTTGACTGAAGAACGATTTGCTTTGTCAAATGAAGATTTGAAAATGAGATGAATATTCAACTCCGTACAGATTTCCTTCAACTTTGCAGCCACCATCATGGTCATCTCCTCAGTTTCGATGGCGCAAGGACCAGCTATTAAAACAAATCGTGCGTTCCCACCAATATCAAACCTGTTGATTACGTTTATTTTACGTGTTTCTTTTATCATCATTTATCACTACAACTGGCACTTTATTGTCCCAAATTAATTTGAATTTATTTGTCAATAGTATTTCTGTCTTGATAAAAACAGGACTGAAAATTTAAACTAACAGAATAACGATTTGCGTTTATTTGTGTTCGTTTTTTTTAGTGTCAATTTTTTAGGTGTAGTTTAATTCAATCAATACTTTATTAGCTCCTTTTTTTTGGTAGTGGCTAATTATCAGTCAAAAATTTTTAAGAAATAGTGTAGGCGCGTACCCAATCAATTTCTAGGCTACCCGTACTCCCTTTTTGTTTTTCTGTAATAAATGAATTGAAAGCAAGGTACATAGCCTCTGTAGGTATATTGCTGGTAGTACGGTGAACTTCTAAATTGTTAACCATCCAAATTAATTCTTTTTCAGACCAAATTAATGTGTAAATATAAAATTGTGATTGGTTTAGTCCATTTATTTTAATTCCATCAACTAAATTTTTGTTTGCATTACCTAAGGTAATGCACTTGCCATCAAAGTGAAATATATTTATTTGTGGTAATTTGCCATCTGCTCCCATCCAAAATGTATGATGAATGTCTCCAGTACAACGGATTTTTGCTTGAAAAGCCCCCTGTTTTTGTCGGAATTTTTTAGCAGTTTGCATCATATCAGAAGTATATTGGAATTCCTTTTCAATAAAGCCCTTTGTAGGATGCCATGCACGTGATTCGATAGTCTCCTGTTTTGTGTTAATTTTCAATATGCCATCTTCCACACTCACGTTTTTACCAGAATTGTTCGCTTGCTTTTCGTTTGCAAATGAATGATTTCCAATTAGTTCTATTTTTTTGTAATGAAACCCAAAGGCCCAATGTGAATTATCTAAAGTATTCCATTTAAACTCATCTTGAAATGACAATTTCAAAGCGCGATGTTTTTTAAACCGTTCAGGTTTTTCATTTTCATAAAATATAATGTCCGGATTTTTTGCCAATATATTAAAACGTTGTTCTAAATTATAATCTTCCGTTGTTGTCCATCTGCTATTATTAGCCCAAAACTCATTTTCTTTTTTGAATTCTTGGGTTTGAACCTTTATCTTAAGTTCTTCATATTCTTTTATAATGAAAGATTCGTGAAATCTTAAGTATGTTTTATAAGACTTTGAAGCTTCAAAATGCTTCATTGTCTTCAACAATTCCGACTCCCTTACCTTTTTTTTGTCGTCTAACATTTCGTACTCGGGCGTCTTTTCGAATTGTATATATTTTGCAAGCTCATGTGACACCAAAATTTCATAATACAATTTTATATCACTTGAATTATGAAGTTTATTGAACTTTTTTTCAATCCTATACTCTTCAGTGTCTTTGTATTTTCTATTCTGTATTGTTTTTTTCTTGTCCTTAAAATCTGATGACATAACTAAATGATGTAGCTTTTTATATTCAGCCAATTCCACCGATTTCTCAATTTCTTCGTAGCGTGACATAGCTGTTAGTAGATCAGCTTCGTGTTTTTCGAGTTTCGCTGTTGGGGTAATACCACCAAAGAGATTTTTCCAAAATAAATTCATCGTAAAAATAGTATTATTAATGTGTTAATATATTGTTGATTATTTCTATGCAATGGTTTATATTGCTGGCAATAAGCGGTTTGTAGCTTTCCTCCACCGGTATGAATTTTTCTAATCGCATGAAATCTATTTGCGCTAAGAAATTGTTGTAAAAGCCATTTTCGTTTACTATTATTATTGGTTTTTTGTGTTCTCCTACCGTGCCAGAAGCAATTATATCCAACATTTCGTCCAAAGTGCCATAGCTACCTGCAAGAACTACAAAAACATCGGCTAGCGATTTAATTTTCTCTTTCCGCTGGCTCATGGTTTCCACAATAACTAGTTCTGTAGATAAAATGCTTTGACGTTTCATTCGTATAATAGCTTGTGCTATAACTCCAATGATAACACCGTTTTTGTTCGTCGCTCCCTGTGCTACCGAATCCATTAAACCACCTGTAGCTCCACCAAATACAAGCGTATTTCCACCCTCAGCAATTTGTTCGCCAAGGTGAACAGCTGCTTGTTTGTAATGTTCGGCTATGTGGTTGCTCGAGGAGCAAAAAACGGCTATATTCATTTTTAATTGGAACAAATTATAATTTTGAAAGTGAAAAAGTTTTTAATACACTAACCAGAAGTTAGCTGTGAATTTTCAAATTTTCAAATTTTCAAATTTTCAAACTCTTCAATTTTATTAAGCATCAATCTTTGCATAAGTGGCATTCGCTTCAATAAACGCACGACGAGGAGCTACATCATCGCCCAT
>JAIFKQ010000043.1 GCA_020049515.1 Paludibacter sp.
CTGGAAAAATGGACCCGAAGGTGTTATTCGGAAAACTGATATTGGTGTTGCCAAAAATTATTTGAATCAAACTGAATTGGATGGATTGAACCGCATTGTGGCTATGTATTTGGATTATGCTGAGAGTCAGGCCAGAAAAGGGGTGGTTATGAATATGAAGGATTGGATACAGAAACTGGATGCTTTTCTGCAGTTTAACGAACAGGAAATATTGAACCATCAGGGCAAGGTTTCGCATGAAGTGGCTGTGGCACTCGCCGAAGGAGAATATGAAAAATACCATCTAAATCATGATAGAATGATAGTGAGTGATTTTGATATAATGATGAATCAATATAGGATGGACTCGTCAGATAAAAGTGAATAGACAATCCCAGAAAAAACAATAAGCCCTCTAACCCTCCAAAACCGCCACTTTCACCAAGTGGCGGTTTTTTAATGCCCCAATATCTTAAAAGAATATTAGTTCTGCAATATTCTAGCACCAGTGCAACGTTATGGCACAGCTACCTCCGTCCTTTGCATAAAATTAAAAACGTAGGAATCATGGAAACAAACACTGTTGAAAATCTGCACGCCGTTCAATTGCTGGCATCGCTTGCCAAAAAACTAAAAGGCTCGAAATTAAAATCTACTGTATTGAAGGGGCTGGATGATGATTTGAAAAAGATTGCTGATTATATGGGCATTACAAATAATCAGGCACTTGTATTCTCTGTTGTTTTTAATCTGCAAATGAATGATACGCATCGTTTGGATACCCGCGATGTGGCAAATTACCTGGACGTGAATTTCATTGATTTGATGATTTACAAAACGGATATTGATGCACTGATTGGCAGAAGGTTTATCCAGACAGAGGGTGTGTTAATTAAATCATCGGTTCCATTCAAGAATCTGATTTTCAGTATTGACAAAGATATTCTGAGTTCAATATTTATGAATAGTACTATTGCTGAGCCCAAACCCGAAAAGGAAATGGATGTTTTTGCCTTTGTAAAAAAGGTTTCTGATTTGATTGAACATCGGTCCAATGAAACTATCTGTACTTTTGACTTATACGATGAGGTAATGGTATTAGAGGCAAAAAATAAAACTTTATTATTGTTCCAAAAAATTGAATTAGTGAAATTGAATATTGAAGACCGTGTGATATATTATGAAGTGTGTGATGATTTTATTAATGGCGGAAAATCGGGAGTAGATTCTACATTAAATGATATATACGATGATTTAAGGGATAGATTTCGTAAAATGAAGGAGTTTAAGGAGCAAAAAAGCCGCTTGTTCGAGATTGGATTTGTAAAATTTACAGAGGCCGGTTTTATGTCGGATGCCGTTATCGAATTAACTCAAAGTGGATTGGATGTTTTTATGGGTGAAGATGCGAAATTGTTTCAAAAGAAGAATGACAAGAGTCTGATTCATGCGGATGAAATTGCGGGTAAGGCATTGTTTTTTGATGCGGAATTGGAGAAACAGGTGCGGTTTGTTCAGCAAAGCTTGCAGAACGATAAATTTGTGACCATGCAAAACCGTTTGGAGCAAATGGCGATGCCCAAAGGCGTAGCAGCTATTTTTTATGGTGCACCCGGCACTGGTAAAACTGAAACGGTGTATCAGTTGGCCAAAGAAACTGGCAGGGCCATCATGCATGTGGACATTAGTCAATCCAAGTCGATGTGGTTTGGCGAAAGCGAAAAGAAAATCAAGGAGATTTTCACCAATTATGCCCAGATGTGCAAGTCGTGCGAGATAAAACCTCCAATGCTTCCAGCGTGGCACAAACCGAGAATGCGATGCAGAACATCATATTGGAGGAAATGGAAAAGCTGGACGGGATATTGATAGCCACTACCAACTTGAACCAGAACCTGGATGCTGCTTTCGAGCGTAGGTTTCTGTTTAAAATAAAATTTGAGAAACCGTCGGAAGAGGCCAAGCGAAAAATATGGCAAAGTAAGTTGACTTGGCTCAACGAGGAAGATGCAAGTAAATTGGCTGCGGATTATTCGTTTTCGGGTGGAGAAATTGACAATATCGTAAGGAAAGTAATCATGGAAGAAGTGCTGAGTGACGTAAAACCCGAACTGCATCAGATAATTGGCTATTGTGATACGGAGAAATTTTCGTCGAAGTCGGGAGTGAAAAAGCTGGGTTTTTGAAAAAACAAGAAATTATATTATAACTGCGCCATACATTGGCATTGGTTATTACTTATCTTTGCAGTATAATTTCATTGATTTTAAGGATTAAGAAGAATAAACATTTTCGAAAAAAAAATTGTATCGCAGAAATTACAAGCAGTTAATTTAGAAATTTAGAAAAAAAATGATAAATCAAAACACAATATTAAAACTTGTATTGCCAAGAGATCCTGCCTGTTACTTCAATTGGCGTAGTATGGAGTTCGGCAAAACGACTTATGACAAGAAATTAACAGAGCTGGGATTACTTTTGTCAAAAGGTTTCAATCTTAAAAATTGTATTGACGATTACAAACTAGGCAAGGAATCTTTTCATATCAGCACCCTTCCTCAAACCCTCATTTTTCACATCATGTATATGCGTTATAATGGCTATTACCATTTTGTGGGTGAAATTTTGGAAAAACTATCGGAGGCTAAACTTATTCAGCTATTCATTGACGAATTGAAATTACTGTACAATCCAGTTGAACATGAACTGAATTGTCTTTTTATGAGTGACGAAATTCTGATAAATTTTGCTGAGGGGAGTAGTGAAAACCTTAACGACTTGATAATAAGTAGTGATTTAACAAAAATACTGCTGACAGAAGAAGATATAATGCCATCTGTCATTTTAGTAAAAAAATAAAGAAATATGGCAAAAGATTTATTTAATCGCTACATTTGGCTTGTTGACACCATTTATCGTTCGGGTAAAATTACCTTGGATGATATTAATCAGAAATGGGTTCAGAATGATATTTCGGAAGGAAATCTGATTCCCAAAAGGACTTTTCATAATCATAGAAAAGAAATAGAAGATATGTTCGACATCAATATTGAATGTAATAAAAGCACTTACGAATATTACATTGAAAACAAGGAAGACATGGAGCGTGGCGGGGTAAGGCGCTGGCTGATAAATGCTTTTGCGGTTAATAATATGTTGAATGAAAGTCATAAGTTGAAGCAACGCATTCTTTTTGAGGATATTCCTTCGGGACAGCAATACTTAACCACCATTATAGAAGCCATGCGCGATGGGTTGAAAATGAAAATGCGCTACCAAGGTTTTTGGATGGATAAAGATGCTGAATTTGAGATACAACCCTACTTTGTGAAAGTATTCAAGCAGCGATGGTATGTTATTGGGTTGAGTGATAAGTTGCGAATATATGCCCTGGACAGGATACAACAATTGACTTCAACTACTCAGAAGTTCAAAATGCCTACCAACTTCGACCCGGAAGCGTATTTTCTTGATTGCTATGGTATTATTTTGGGGGATAAAAGCGTGGCAGAAACAGTCAAAATTAAAATAACATCGGGTCAGGCCAATTACCTCCGTGCATTGCCCTTGCATCATTCGCAAAAGGAAATAGAATCAACCCAAGAACATTCTATATTTACCTTTCACATTAAACCGACATTTGATTTCCGGCAAGAGTTATTGTCACTGGGAGACAATGTGGAAGTGCTATTGCCTTTGTCATTCAGAAACCAATTTGAAAGCGTTGTTTCATCGATGAATAAGAAGTACCAGTGAATTAGTATTTTTCGATACCAATAATACCGATGATGTGGGTGGTAGAGACGGGGCGCATTGTAGAGACGTGGGATGCCGCGTCTCTACCCGAAACCACTGGAAGCCCCGAGCCAAAAAAAATCCGTAATACGCAAATATCCCCCATAATCCCCGCCCACCACATACAACCTTTTACACATTAGCAAAACAAACTTGCATTTTTATCCTACTATTTATCAGCACATTACCAATTATTTTATATGGGTTGTAGTACAAGTTGTATAAATGTGAAGAAATTCAGGTAGTATGTTTGCATCGTCGAAACCAACGAAGAAGGCGATGTTGCTATTTGGGTTCAGGTGACGACAAATTATTATGTCAGTTGTAAGAAACCCAATTGTGGGTGAAATGCGTAAATCTTACGCAAACGTGAACACATATGTTCACAAAGGACAAAATGTGATTAGTGCCAAGCCGTTCAATCGTAAGGACAAGAACTCGGATGCACAAAAAGCCCAACGGGCAGGTTTCAAACTTATTTGTGATACATGGGCCTGGGTTGGCGGGTTTGCTGAAGCAGGACTGATCAATCTCCCTCAATCGCTGACACCCTACAATGTGTTTATGACATTGAATTTGCCGGGTGCCATTGACAATTCGGGCGAAGTGCTGGTGATTGATTATCCCAAGTTGCAAATTGCACGTGGTGCATTGACGGCGGTGGAAGTAATTAGTACTTCGGTAACTGCATCTGTCTTGACAGTCAATTACGACTCACAAATGGATTTTCCGAAGGTGGATGCCTCGGATGTTATCACGGTGTTGGTAAAAACGCTTCGTGGGGCTGTGTATTTTGCGCGTCAGGTGCGTGGAGCTGCGTTTGAAGGAACATTGCTGGTTCAGATGCGCAATGTGGTGCTTGCCGACATTGAATGTGTGTATCTGTTTGCAACCACTGCCGACGGGAAGAAGGCTTCCGATTCGGTGTTTGTGGATGTAAATTCCTAGTTTTTGAATTGGGGGTTATTGTAGAGACGTGGCAAGCCGCGTCTCTACAAAATGAACGACGTGCCCCAAAAATCAACAAAAAAAAACATCCCTACAAATCATAGTATTTGTAGGGATTTTTTTTTCCCATTATCCCAATATTCCCCGCCATTGGAATTGAAAAAAATGCAGAAAATATAGAAAAAAATATAGAACACAAAAATATATACCATAAACAGGGTACAAAAATACCGCCACAAAGGTATGGTAGGAAGTTTTGAATAGCTGTAATTTTGCATCACTAAAAACAATTGAAATCATGAAAGAAAAAAACTACCGAAGCCTTCTTAAATCGATATCATGGCGTGTAACAGGCACCATTGATACTTTTGTAATTTCATATTTAATTACAGGGCATGTCAAAACAGCTATTTCAATTAGCGGGGTGGAAATAGTTACAAAATTAGCACTCTATTATTTTCACGAAAGAGTATGGAATAAAATTAAGATAGGAAAAGTGGCCGAAGCGCCTGCGGATTATCAAATTTGAAAAACAATGATACTATTCCGATAGCTGTCTTTTTTTTATTTGATTGTTACGATTGATATTGAAAAGAGTAATTTGTTGGTATATATGATTCACGAAAATCTGGAACATTACGGTAAATTTATAACGCGTCAAACTGCAAAAAGAAAACAGTATTTCGAAGTGAAAAGTGATTGACAAAACACGAAACCCAAAACCCAAAACACGAAACCCAAAACACGAAACAAAAATATATGAGCAACTATAAACTCACACACCTCAAAGAATTAGAGTCCGAATCGATATTTATACAGTGGCGGCACAATTTGAAAAACCCGCCTTGCTTTTCTCGGGTGGAAAGGACTCTATCGTAATGGCTTACCTTGCCTACAAAGCATTTTATCCGGCTGCCATTCCGTTTCCATTTGTACACATCGATACCGGTCATAATTTTGCCGAAACCATTACGTACCGTGATGAGTTGGTGAAACTACTGGGTGCAAACTTGATTGTTGGTTCTGTAGAAGAATCAATTGCAAGTGGCAGAGCCGTGGAAGAAAAAGGCTATTCGGCCAGTAGAAACAAGCTGCAAACCGTGACTTTGTTGGATACATTGGAGCATCACAAGTTCGATGCTGCGCTGGGTGGTGCTCGTCGTGATGAAGAGAAAGCCCGTGCCAAAGAACGGTTCTTTTCGCACCGTGACGAGTTTGGACAATGGGACCCTAAGAACCAACGACCAGAATTGTGGAATATCTTCAACGGCAAGAAACAGCTGGGCGAGCATTTTCGAGTTTTTCCTATCAGTAACTGGACCGAAATGGATATATGGCAATACATTTTGCAAGAAAATATCCC
>JAIFKQ010000042.1 GCA_020049515.1 Paludibacter sp.
AACACAATCTGTTCTGTTAGCTGTTGTATATTTTGGGAGAGTACACCACGCGAGAGGATACCGCTTTCGAATACTTCAATGCATCAATTGAGCAAAGGTTTTTTTTGCTTTTAAATAATAATGTATTACAATACTTTTCTGAAAAATATCGGTTAGATTTTCATTTTTGGCGCTATGCATATTCTGGTTTCGTTTTTCTAAGAAATTGGATTTCATTTGTTTGTAATCATTTCTGGCTTTAAATACACTTTTTGCATCATTCGGTTTTCCACTTATAAAAAACTGAAAAGCAGCAGCATAATCTAAAAAGAAACGCCAAAACATTATTTTTTTCAATAAATGCTTTGGTAGGTTTTTATATAACAACAACAAATTATTACGAAAATTGAGGTAAGTTTTATGTGGATTTTCAACATTCAACGTGCCTCCACCAATATGAAAAACAATACTTTCAGGAATACATACAATGCGATAGTTGCTACTTTTTAATCGCCAGCACAAATCAATTTCTTCCATGTGTGCAAAAAATTCAGCGTCGAGTCCACCCACTTTCCAATATAATTCAGATTGAACCATCAAGCAGGCTCCAGTAGCCCAAAAAACATCCACGATGCTGTCATACTGGCCTTTGTCTTCCTCTACCGTTCCAAAAATCCGTCCACGACTAAACGGAAATCCAAACCGATCTATATACCCACCTGCAGCTCCAGCATGTTCAAAATGAGTACGTTGATGGTATGCACGAATTTTAGGCTGACAAGCAGCCACGTTTTCGTTGGCATTCATATAATTTATAAGTGGTGGCAGCCAATTGGTAGTCACTTCCACATCCGAGTTGAGCAACACATAATAGTCGGCCTTTACTTGTGCCAATGCTTCGTTATAACCACCAGCAAAACCATAGTTTTTTGGCAAAACTATGACTCTGACAGTTGGAAAGTATTCTTTTAAAACTTCCAATGAATTATCTGTGGAAGCATTATCAGCCACAATAATTTCGACATCCGGGAAAGTGGTTTTTTCAATCAAGATGGGCAAAAATTGCTGTAAATACTTTTCTCCATTCCAATTGAGAATAACAATAGCTGTGGTCATTAAATAATGAAATAATAAAATAATAAAATTACTAAAAAAAAAATGAAATAGCTTGATATACAAAAAGATAAACTCATTACAGAACAAAAAAACAGTCAATTCTTCATCCCGATAGCTATCGGGACTTCAAACTCTTCATCCCGATAGCTATCGGGACTTCAAATTCTTCAAATCTTTTCCTTTTGTATCTTCCACCGCCTATGCGTCCAGAGCCAAAATTCGGGTGATGTTTGAATCGTTTTTTCTAACAACTGCATGTACTTATCAGTAATTTCATTTTCTGCAGTTAGTTTAGGTTCAAGTGCAATTGGAATAAACTCACAAGTGTAATATCCTCTTTTAATGCGGATTATTTGTGCAAAATAAACGGGATAATCAAATTTTCGAGCTAAAACTTCTGTTCCAGTAAGGGTAGCTGTATTTTGATTTAAGAAATGTGTCCAATGGTGAACGCTAGTTGCATTAGGCGTTTGGTCGGAAATCATGCCAAACATAGCCAGTTTTGCATCACGTTTTAATTGAACTAACTTGCGGACTAAGTCGTATTTTTCAATATTTTGCCCTTTAAACCTCATCCTTAGTTGGCAAATAAAAGTATCAAATTTGCTATTTCTCAACTGTTTATAGATTCCATAAAGCGGTTTTTCGCTTGGTAAATGCAATGAAAGAGAGGATGTCCATTCCCAGTTGCCATAATGGGCAGTCATTAACATTACGCTTTTCCCTTTCTCGTATTGTTGGAGTGCAACTTCTACATTAACAAACTTCATACGTTTCTTAATTTCAGTTTCGCTACAATGCATTTCATAAAGTGTTTCGACAAACAAATCGCAGAAAAAATGATAAAATCGTCGTTCAATCTTCAGAAGTTCTGCTTCATTTTTTTCCGGAAAAGAATTTCTTAAATTATTGCGAACAACTGATTTCCTATAACCAACAATATAATAAATGATTAGATAAGAAAAATCGGAAAAAATATAAAGTACGTGCAACGGCAACCACATGATAAGCCAAACTAACGTGTAGAAAAAATAATACATAAAATGGTTTTTTACCTACTTTAGTAAGTGCATTAATATAGTGTGGTATTTTGAATGCAAAGTTTCTATCCCAATAACTATCGCGGACGGAAAGTAGTGAATATACAATTGAATAACAATAATTTAAGCCTATTGTGGTTAAACATCTTTTACCCTTTTGTTTTTAAAATAGGCTAAAAAAAAGCTGCACAATGTCATGCAAATTACTTTTTTTCAGAAATGAGATATAATAAATAAAAAAACACCATGCATAATTTACTTGCATTGGTGTTTTTTTATTTCAATAATAGCCTGCAATTTAACAGTAGTATAACTCTTAAAGCATATTTAATCTTCGTCTTCTCTATAAATACCTAGTGATTTTCCATATTCAAACTCACCATCCAAAATGAGTTGAATATCATCTTCGTTCAATTCCATTTTGTCTTTTTTGGAACATTTGAGTATAAACTTAAACATTTCTTCTTCGTCGATGCTCGCTTCTTCGGTTGAATCTTCGTCAATCAATCCATTTTCGTCATAGAAATCATACACTACATCCAAAACATATTCAATTTTATCTTCATCTATTCTTTCTTTGGCCTCCGCAGGAATAAAATCTAGAATGAATGCAACTGCTTCATCTTCGTCATAAACCAATAAATCTTCTTCTTGAGTCTTCATAATGAGTGTTTTTTTTATTAATTTTCAACTTATTTCTAATAAGGGTCAAAGATATATATTTTTTTTTATTCTCTCGTTTTTCTCTATTTTTTTTTGAATAATAAATTTACTCGAAAATAATGAATGATAAAATTGTTTACATTAAATTGTATCCTTGTAAGTAGGATAATCAATATACCCTATTGCATCGGCGCTATAAAAAAGATCCATTTTTAAATCTTGAGCTAGCGCCCAATCATTTTCCATACGCTCCACTAAATCAGGATTATTGATAAACGGACGACCAAACGCAATTAAATCAGCCATACCATTTTCGATGTCGGCTTCGGCTCTTTCTTTGTCGTAACCTCCCGATAAGATGAGCTTATTTTCAAAACCTTGGCGAATGGCAATTTTAATATCCTGAGGGACTTGTGGTGCTCCCATGGCCGAATGATCAACCAAATGAATATAGGCAATTCCAATTTTTTGGAACTCATCGGCCAAATAAATATACGTTTCATCAATTTCGGGATAATGGGGCATATCACTGGCTACACCATAAGGCGATAATCGGATGCCTGTTTTGTGTTTACCTATTGCAAATGCCACTGCTGCAACCACTTCCAATACAAACCGACAGCGATTTTCGATGCTGCCACCATATTTATCGGTACGTATATTGCTAATAGGCGAGAGAAATTGTTCCAACAAATACCCGTTGGCAGCATGCAATTCTACGCCATCAAATCCAGCTGCAATGGCATTTTTTGAGGAAGCAATATACTCCGAAAATGTGAGCAACAAATCTTCATCTGTCATCGCTTTTGGAGTTGGAAAATCCTGTAATTGTTTAGCATCCGTCCACATTTGACCTTTTGGCTGTACTGCAGATGGAGCTAGTATTTGTGAGCCTTGTGGCATATTGAGCGGATGACTAATGCGTCCGGAATGCATTAACTGTACAAATATTTTTCCACCTTTTTCGTGTACAGCATTGGTAACCAATTTCCAACCTTCCACTTGCTGCTCGCTATAAATGCCCGGAATACGCGCATATCCCAATCCGTTGGGCGAAGGTGCTACTCCTTCCGAAATAATTAGACCAGCGCTTGCTCGCTGCTTGTAGTAATCGGCCATTAGCGGATTGGGTATATTGCCTATTGCCCTACAGCGAGTCATTGGAGCCATGACAATACGATTTTTCAACTCAATTTTTCCAACCTTTTCGGGCGTAAATAATTTATATGCTTTCATATTTCTAATATTTAATTAAGTAAACTTTTATTCAATGAAGCCTTAACAGTGACGATTAAGAAATTCACGTTAATACTATAAATGAAAAACAGATTCCACTCGATTATTGTTTTAGCGCAAAAGCTTTAAGTTGCATTTTGATTTATATTTCTGACTTAGCAAGGCTTAATATTGCGATTACAAATCATTTTTGCAACTCCATTTCAATGTGTTACTTTTGCAAACAAAATAAACGATATGAATTTTTTTCAGAAATTGGCTACTCTCAAATTCATGGCATTAGTAAGTGGCGTGTATTTGTTTTTTGTGCTCTATTTAATGCGCTTACCGTTTTTAAGAGTAAAAAACATTGACTTGGAAAGTTTGGATATTAGATGGTCTTACACCTTGGGCGATGTTACGACACTGTTCAATACCCTTGGAATTGAAGGGTTGGAGCAGTACAAAAAGTTTCTAATTATTGACGCATTTTATCCCTTGGTATATGGATTATTACTCATTTTAGGAATCATTTATTTGCAACAAAAAATTGGTCATTTGGGTAAGTGGATTCAGTGGATGCGCTGGCTACCCATCGTTTTAGTGTTGCTTGATTACACCGAAAATATTAATACTTGGTTGATGATCAATTCTTTTCCGTACGTGAAGGATTCCGCAGTTTGTTTTGGTTCCACCATTACAATGTTCAAATGGTATTTAGCATACATTTGCGTTGGATTAATGATGTGCGGATTTTTGGTTGTAATTTTAAGAAATACGCTTTGGAAATGGAGAAATCAGAAGTAGGAATTAGAATCATTACAATATAAACTTCGGTAGTACAATATTTCTGAGATTATTTTCATTCCATTATAAAGTAAAAAATCGTATCTTTGCACTCCGAAAAAAGAGAATAAATAATTAAGCAAAAATCCATCTCACAAGAAAAGATTTTAAGTAAACATATAAATATTATGGCAAAAGAATTGAAAGAGCTGACTTCGCGTGCTGAAAACTACTCGCAATGGTATAACGACTTGGTAATTAAGGCCGATTTGGCTGATAACTCCGCAGTACGCGGTTGCATGGTGATAAAACCTTATGGATACGCGATTTGGGAAAAAATACAAGCCGAACTAGACAGAATGTTCAAGGAAACAGGCCATGTAAATGCATATTTTCCGTTGTTTATACCAAAATCATTTTTGAGCAAAGAAGCTGAACATGTGGATGGTTTTGCCAAAGAATGCGCTGTAGTAACACATCACCGCTTGATGGCCGACCCCAATGGCAAAGGATTAATTGTGGACCCAGATGCCAAGCTTGAAGAAGAATTAATTGTTCGCCCAACTTCCGAAACCATTATTTGGAGTACTTATAAAAGCTGGATTCAATCCTATCGCGACTTGCCAATTTTGGTAAATCAATGGGCTAATGTGGTTCGTTGGGAAATGCGAACTCGTTTATTCCTTCGCACTACAGAATTTCTTTGGCAAGAAGGCCACACCGCTCATGCCACAGAGGCAGAAGCGCTGGATGAAACCAAGAAAATGCTGGGTGTTTATGCCGATTTTGCTGAACGATTTATGGCCATGCCAGTGGTAAAAGGAATTAAATCGGCCAACGAACGTTTTGCCGGTGCGCTCGAAACCTTTTGTATAGAAGCACTTATGCAAGACGGAAAGGCTTTGCAGGCTGGTACTTCGCACTTTTTAGGTCAGAATTTTGCCAAAGCATTTGACGTAACTTTCATGGACAAAAGCAACAAGCTGGATTACGTTTGGGCTTCGTCGTGGGGCGTTTCTACCCGATTGATGGGCGCACTTATTATGACTCATTCCGACGATAACGGTTTGGTGTTACCTCCAAATCTTGCTCCATTTCAAGTAGTTATAGTGCCAATATATAAAAATGAAGAGCAATTGGCAGCCATCTCAGAAAAAGTAGCAGAAATCACGACCAAACTTAAAGCACTGGGTATCAGCTTTAAATTTGACAACAACGATAACAAAAAACCGGGTTGGAAATTTGCAGAATATGAATTGAAAGGCGTACCTGTGCGATTGGCAATGGGAGCGCGCGATTTGGAAAATGGAACGGTAGAAGTGGCTCGTAGAGATACATTAACGAAAGAAACCGTCAATATTGAAAATGTGGAGGTTTATATCAACGATTTATTAAAAGAAATTCAACTCAATATTTACCAAAAAGCATTCGATTTCCGTGCATCAGTTACACGTGAAATAAATTCGTACGATGATTTCAAAATTGAAATTGAAAAAGGCGGTTTTTTACTCTGTCACTGGGACGGAACTCCCGAAACGGAAGAAAAAGTGAAAGAAGAAACCAAAGCTACTATCCGCTGCATTCCATTAGAAGGCGATAAAACACCCGGAATTTGTATGGTAACTGGTAAACCGTCGGCTCAAAGGGTGATATTTGCAAGGGCGTATTGACCCCTAACCCCTAAAGGGGAATTATGCAAGTTCATTCTACATGTTTTTTTTTGAAATAAACGAATTAATAATTAATACTAACTTAGTTCCCTGCAATTTATCCCGTTTTTACGGGAGGGGATAGGGGTCATTTACAAACCAATACTAACTTAGTTCCCCTTTAGGGGTTAGGGGTTTTCATATATTATGAACGATATTGAATATTTTCCATTAGTAACGGAACTTGGCGAGGTAATCGGTAAAGCCACTCGTCAGGAATGTCATTCGGGTTCATTTCTGTTGCACCCTGTGGTTCATTTGCATGTGTTCAACTCGGCAGGTGAATTGTATTTGCAAAAACGAGCTGAGAATAAGGATATACAGCCGGGCAAATGGGATACTTCGGTGGGTGGACATGTGGATTTTGGCGAAGAAATTGAAAATGCATTGAAACGGGAAGTGGCTGAAGAGCTGGGAATTACAAATTTTGAACCCGTTTTTATAATGCGCTACAAATTTATTTCCGACCAAGAGGCTGAATTGGTGCACAGTCATTATTGCATTTATGATGGCGAAATTAATCCTGACCCAATAGAAATTTCCGAAGGGAAATTTTGGAAAATTGCCTACATTGAAGCCCAACTTGGAAAGAGTATTTTCACCCCAAATTTTGAGCAAGAATTCTTGAAAATAATCGGACAATTAAAAAGTTTATGGTTATAAAATAGAACTTGATTTTGATTTTTGATTTTTAAAGAATAGTAAATGTCGGTAATAAAATCCTTTCAATCTCTTTATGCTGAAGTAATTGCATTTGTAAAAAATGATTTTCATTTTCTATCCTACAGCTACACACTACTTTTTATTTCGGTATGTATTTATCTTAATTACACTACTGGTTTTTATCAGGAAGTAATGCGACAATCGTATTTTACAGCTAATTCGCTCTGGGCTTTTCCTTTATTTTATGCGTTAATGTATTTTATGGTGGCTATTCCTATTTTGTTTTTTCAAAAAGAATATACATTACTTCAAAATAAAAATTTCTACGCTAAAAGTCTATTTTTCATAACTTTATATGGATTGGCAATTGGATACTTTGGCTATCGTAATTGGGAATTTCCAGCCTTGTTTAACCAAGAAAAGCAATATGTATTTCGATTGCTATCCCAATTAAAAGGAAGTGCAATTGTTATTATACCGATGCTTCTACTTAAAATAACTATTGATAAAAACGTGAATGGTTTTTATGGATTGGCACGAAAAGCCAAACACATACGGGGCTATTTATTGATTTTTTTGTTGATGTTACCCTTTATTATTGCCATATCTTTTACGTCCGATTTTTTGCGTGCTTATCCGCAATTTCGTCCTTGGCTCAATGAGGGCGTTTTTGGATGGCCATCGTGGCTTTTGACATTGGCTTACGAAACCACCTACTCCATTGATTTTGTGATGACTGAATTGATGTTTAGAGGTGCTCTGGTGATAGGAATGGTGAGTATTTTAGGTCGTAAGGCGGTGCTCCCGATGGTGGCAATGTATGCTGCCATTCATTTTGGAAAACCAGTGGGTGAAACCATTTCCTCCATTTTTGGAGGATATATTTTGGGCGTATTAGCCTTTCAAACCCGACATATTTGGGGTGGTGTAATCGTTCATATTTGCATTGCTTTAACCATGGAAATAATGGGTTTTGTACATTATTATTTGTTGGATTAGCAGCCCTCTAAATCTAACAGTATTAATTACAATGGTTCGTTAAAAAAATATCTATTACATTTAAATACAACAACTTACCAATTAATTTTAATTATTTTAAATCTCATTCAAAACAAAAGAGTAAACGCAATCCACGATAGCTATCGGGATAGCGGTCAAAAAGTTTTTTTTTTACAACGAACTATTGATTTATATTGTAGATTTGTATCCATTCAGTACCTAAAAAAAAAAACGTATATTTGTATTTCTTTTTTTGTTCTGCACTAAATTGTGTGAGTATGGTTTAAACAAACTTTTAAACCTAAAAAAATTAACCACAATAGGCTCAATAGAAGATTAATAGGAAGTCAAAATAAAGGTTTCAATAGACAAATAACTTAGATATTGTAAGATTAGTTTAAAAGCCGATATTCATTTATTCTATTGTTTTACAGATAGTTATCCCGTAACGTCGGGACAAGCTGGGATGGTTTTCTTTTTTCATTAAAAAGCAGCTTTAATAGTAGCAAAAATTTCACAACCCACAAGAAAAGTGGAAGAACTTTTTTTTTCAATTCCCCCAAAAAAGCATGGAAATATACTTAGCACCCTTACAAGGACTTACCGACTGGATTTTCAGAGAATCATTCAGTGAACATATTGGACAATTCGACAAAACATTTACGCCTTTTGTGAGGGTACAAAATGATGAGTTCTTCCGTCCCAGTCAGTGTAATGATTTAATACCAGCGCATAATGTATTTCAAAACCCTGTGCCACAGTTTCTTGGCAATGATTTTGAATCTTTTAAAAAGTTTGAAGATTTGTGCCTCCAAAATGATTACAAAGAAGTAAATATTAACATGGGTTGTCCCTTCCCTATCGTTGTAAAAAAAGGAATGGGCGCTGGAATTTTACCAAATTCAGCTCAAATTGCTCAATTAATGGAAGCTATTTTTTCCACTACCAAACTAAATATCTCCATAAAATGCCGCCTAGGACTAGACAATACTGCTGAATTTGAGCATCTTATACCCATTTTCAATAGTTATCCATTATCCGAAGTAATTATTCATGCACGCCTTGGCAAACAACAGTACAAAGGAGAAGTGAATATGGAAGCTTTTGGGAAATATGCTGCACTATTGAAACATCCAATCTGCTATAATGGCGATATTTTGAGCTTGAAAGATGTGGAACAAATTGAAACATTAACTCCTAATGTATCCCGAATTATGATTGGACGTGGCATTCTCCAAAATCCTTTTTTATTGGCAGAAATAAAAAGACAGGAACTGACAAGAGATGCTAAAGTGAAGATGCTAAGAGATTTTCATATTTCAATTATTGAACGGTGTAAAGAAAAATATGCGGGTAATTTGAATTTGCTCCGACGATTGGAAGAAATGTGGTCGTATCATTATGAGGGCTTTGAAGATGGCAAAAAAATTTTTAAACAAATAAAAAAAGCCAATACACTTGAGAAATACGAAGGGGTTATCTTCAAGGCTATCAATGAAATGTAAGTAGTTGACAATTGTTAGTTTATAGTTGATAGTTAACGCATTAGTCAAAGTTAACAATAATCAAAACATGCATAATTCCCCTGTGGAGGGGTGCCCGCAGGGCGGGGTGGATAATCCAAGATTAGGGGTTAGTAAATAATTTAATATGGAACTTACGCAAGAACAAATAGAAATAATCAATTCTACGGGCAATATTAAAATAAATGCTGTGGCGGGTTCTGGAAAAACTACCACCATTATTGAATATGCCAGGGCACGACCAAAGGAAAGCAAAATACTTTATCTGGCATTCAATAAATCGGTGAAGTTGGAGGCTGTAAAGAAATTTGCAGACAAAAAAATGTTCAATGTAAAAGTAGAAACGGCTCATTCACTTGCATTTAGGCATATTGTTCACAAATTCAATTATAAAGTTAGGCCACAAGGTTACAACACCTATGAAATAGTAGAATTACTTCATTTGCAGGGAAATGGAGAAAAATTGACTGAATATATTATTGCGAATCATATTCTGAAATTTAGTGCTTATTTTTGTAACAGCCATGCGCTGAAAATTCAGGATTTGAACTATCTTGATGTGGTAACTGACAGTAAAGCAAGCGCTTTTGTACATACTTTTTACAAATATATTGAAGGTAAAACGCGCCTATTATTGAGTAAAATGGACAAAGGGGAAATTGAAATCACACACGATTTTTATTTAAAAAAGTTTCAATTATCAAATCCTCAATTAGATTACGACTATATCCTTTTTGACGAAGGCCAGGACGCTTCGCCAGCCATGTTGGACATATTTTTGAAACAAAAGGCCACCAAAGTAATTGTCGGTGACACACATCAACAAATTTACGGTTGGCGGTTTGCAGTCAATTCACTCGAAAAAACAAACTTCGAAACGTATCAACTTTCCACGAGTTTTCGTTTCAGTCAGGACATTGCCAACTTGGCCTTGGAAGTGCTAAAATGGAAGAACCATATTGAGGATTACAAACCTATCACTATTTTGGGAAATGGCACCAGCAAGGCATTTAAGACAAAAGCAGTTTTGGCGCGCACAAATCTTGGGTTACTGCTTAAAGCCATCGAGTATGTTACTGAAAAAAAGAAAGTGAAGCACATTTATTTTGAAGGAAATATAAATTCGTACACTTATGCCGACGATGGTGCGTCGCTTTATGATGTGTTGAATTTATATAATGGAAAGCATTTTTTAATAAAAGACAAGATGATAAAAGCCATGAAGGATATGGCAGAATTGGCAGAATATATTGAAAAGACTGAAGATGTTCAGCTAAAAATGATGGTGGAAATAGTGTTGGAATATGGCAATGAAATTCCAGAAATTATCAAGGAAATAAAATCTAAACACGTAGAAAATGATGAAAAAGAAAAGGCTGAAATTATATTTTCTACCGTTCATCGATGCAAAGGTATGGAATATGACACCATTCAATTGGTGAACGATTTTATAAGTGAGGAAAAACTGATGAAAAGCAACAAAAATGGGGAAATTGATTTGGCAAAGACCAATGAAGAAATAAACCTGCTTTATGTTGCCATAACTCGCACCCGAAATAGCATTTATATTCCGGAAGGAATTATTAACGAAGATTTTCCACGTTGCCCACAAATTCATCTAATACGAAAAGTAATTGAACAAGAAAAAGAGCTAGTACCACCTACATCGAAAAGGGTAATTGTTTTTGATAAAAAATCTGATAACGAATTTAGACCAATAGATAAAGCCTACAGTGTGAATGAAGTACGAGAAACTTATGGCGATGCTTACAAACCATGGACAAAAGAATTGGATGATGAAATTACCGTTATGTATTGCGAAGGTGTGACCGCCAAAGATATGGCCAACCATTTTGGGCGCACAAAAAGTGCAATAAGATCGAGAATAAAAAAATTGGAATTGGTTTCTATTTATGGATAAAAAAAGGATTGACAAATACAACAAATTAATTTTTAAAGATATGAAATTTGGATAAAAATGTTAGATAATTTATAAAAACCAAGTCATCCAAACAATCTATGTATAAATAACCGTATGGGTTACAGTTAAAAAAGGATATTTTGCTATCTCTGCATTGCAAAAACGGATTTTTATTGTTACTTTTGCAGCAAATCAAGGTAAAAATGGAGGCTTTTTTCAAAACACATACCTATCTAGTAGAACATGTTCATTCTCCAGTGAGGCGGATGTTGATGGACGAGATAGATTGGACGCACCGATTGATAGGTATCAAAGGTGGTAGAGGTGTAGGAAAAACAACCTTTTTGCTGCAATTTGCCAAAGAACATTTTGGTACCGACCGCAGATGTTTATATCTTAATTTTAATTCGTTTTATTTTACAGAACATACGCTCGTTGAATTTGCGGAAAAGTTTTATGCCCAAGGTGGTAAAACTTTATTATTAGACCAAACATTTAAGTACGAAAATTGGTCAAAAGAATTGAGAGTGTGTTACGATCGTTTTCCACAGCTACAAATTGTTTTTTCAGGCTCTTCCGTAATGCGATTGATAGAGGGAAACAGTGATATACAAGATATTGTGACCCCATACAATTTAAGAGGTTTTTCATTTAGAGAATTTCTAAACCATACTTCAGGCACTTCCATTCCATCTTTTAAATTGGATGACATTATCAATAACCATGAACAAATAGCACAAGATATTTGCCATCAAGTTCATCCTCTAACACATTTTCAATCTTATTTGCATCACGGATATTACCCTTTCTTTTTGGAAAATCGTAATTTTTCGGAGAACTTGTTGAAAACCATGAACATGGTGTTGGAAGTGGATATTTTGTTGATTAAACAAATAGAACTAAAATACTTATCAAAGATTAGAAAATTAGTTTACATGTTAATGTACACTGCTCCATCGGCACTTAATGTGAGTCAGTTAAGTAAAGAAATTGAGATTTCGAGAGCTACTATAATGAATTACATTAAATACTTGCAAGATGCACGTTTGCTGAATTTATTATATACCATTGGTGATGAATTTCCTAAAAAACCGAACCAAATTTACGTTCACAATACGAATTTGCTGCATGCTATAAATCCCGAAAATGTGGATAGAAAAGCTGAGCGCAAAACTTTTTTCTATAATTCGTTACATTCTAGACACAAAGTAAATACGAGTAAATATCATTTAGATTTCTGTATTGACCAACAATATCATTTTAGCTGTGACAACAAACCTGAAAGTGGTAAAATTCACTCTAGGGCTTTGTTCGCGATTGATGACATTGAAATAGGAAGCAAGAATGAAATACCATTATGGCTGTTTGGTTTTTTGTATTAGCCCCCTATCCCGATAGCTATCGAAACCCCGATGGGGACTTTAAGACGCAGTTTATTTAAAAGAATAAAATTAGATTATCAATACTAACTTAGCTCCCCGCAATTTATCCCGTTTTTACGGGAGGGGCTAGGTGTTATAAACAATTAATAAACAAATCCAGCTCTTAATTCCCCCTTCGGGGGTTAGGGGGCTATAATTACTAACAAAATGGCAAAATCTAAAAAATTTTTAACCTGTGATGGTAATCAAGCAGCGGCACATATAGCATATATGTTTACCGAAGTTTCTGCAATTTACCCCATCACACCATCTACCACGATGGCTGAATATGTTGACGAATGGGCTTCAACGGGTCGTAAAAACATTTTCGGAGAAAAGGTACAAGTGCAAGAAATGCAATCGGAAGCGGGCGCTGCGGCAGCTATGCACGGAGCGCTACAAGCTGGTGCTTTAACTACCACTTTCACTGCCTCACAAGGGTTATTGCTCATGATTCCTAACATGTACAAAGTAGCCGGCGAATTGCTTCCTGGTGTTTATCATGTTTCGGCTCGCGCATTGGCCTCTCACTCACTTTCTATTTTTGGCGACCACCAAGATGTTATGGCTGTTCGTCAAGTGGGATGCGCCATGCTAGCTACCGGTTCTGTACAAGAAGTAATGGATTTGGCAGCAGTTGCTCACCTTGCCTCTATTAAAACACGTGTGCCTTTTGTACATTTCTTTGATGGTTTCCGTACTTCTCACGAAATTCAGAAAATCGAACAATTGGAAACTGAAGATTTAGCTCCACTTGTTGACAAAGTAGCTTTGAAGGCTTTCCGTGAACGTGCTTTGAATACTGAAAATCCAGTAGCGCGTGGAACTGCACAAAATGATGACATTTACTTTCAAGCCCGCGAAGCTTGTAATCCTTTCTACGACGCCATTCCTCAAGTGGTAGAAGATTACATGAAAGAAATGACCATTCTTACTGGTCGTAAATATGGTTTGTTCAACTATTACGGTGCTGAAGATGCTGACCGTGTGATTATTGCCATGGGTTCTTCTACCGAAGCTATCCGTGAAGGTATCGACCACTTGATTGCCAAAGGCGAAAAAG
>JAIFKQ010000113.1 GCA_020049515.1 Paludibacter sp.
CGATGGCTATCGTGGATAAAAAGAAAATCCCACCCAAGAGCAACGCTCAACTTCAGAACATCTAATTAATTACATATCCGGTTGGACAGGGCTCGCGCCAGCGGGGGGTATTGCTTTCCACACGACTCATCAATATCTAAGCTTTCTTTTTCTTCTTTTTCTCTGTAGTAAACAAATCAGCCGTATATTTTTCGTAAAGTTCAAACAAGTAAACCATTCTGTTCGCTTCGCTCGTAAATGGCTGAGGTCTGTAAGCCAAGTCCACCGCTTTGTCTAACTCGTTATGTACTTTTATCAATGCTGGTGGCATTGTCAATGAATTGTATAAATCAGAAAGCGTACTATTTATAAATTCAGTTCTTACATCTAAAACTTTTTGCGCTTTTTCTTCAATAACTTTGATTTGTTTATCAGTTGGATTTTCAGGCCAAGAAAAATTGTTGTAAACAATGTCTTTTGAATATCTGAAGTCACTTTTTAAACGACCACAAGTATTTTTTACCCAAGCCATGTGCATCGTAGACATTAATATACCAAAGTGATATAATGTTCCGTTTGGTACTGCCATACAAGTATCGCTAACAATAGAATTTCTATCAAAAAATCCCATTGGAATGTATTTTCTGTTTTCAGATGATACTCTGGGAACAACAATATATGAGTCTCCAAAGTCTCTTATTTCTCCAAATAAAGTGGGAGTTGAAGAACTCTTAATTGTTGAAGGTCTTACGCTACTAAATCTAAACTTCTTCACCTCATCAATTCGTTTTAAAACAACTGGGAGTTGTTTTAATTCGTTCGGTTGTGCATCAACAAGCCATAAACACCATCTATTTTTACCATTTAAAAATTCATAAGCTGAAATTAGTGGTTTGATAAATTTCTCAGCTTCAGGTTCTTTCAAAATAAATCCGTCCTTATCATCGTCCGATAACAATAAATGTCCACCGTCCAACGGCATATTTCCAAAACTCATTTTAGGAACTTTGCATATAGGATTTGAACTCTTGGTTATCAATAAATCTTTGGCATCAACCAAGTACGGATTGATGTTTTTCACTTTCAATTCGTGGGCTTCGCCTTTTATATCTTCATATTCAAAAATGCTTTTGTTATTGGTGTCGTAGTTGGCAAAACCCACAATTACACAATAAACAGCTGCATTGCCTTTGGCTTCGTTGCTCCATTTAAATGTTCGGTGAGCAAAATGAATTTTAATGTTGTGCGTGTTTAACATTTGTCCCCAAAGAATGCTGGTTTGTTCACCCTGCACAATTGAGTTAGTTGATACAAATGCAACTTTTGTTTTTGTTCCTTGAATGTATTTTGCAGCTTTAATATACCAGGCAGTAACATAATCCAAAATTCCAGCACCCTGTATATTAGCAAATTCTTTTACAACTGCATCTCGTTGAGGCTGAGTCATAATTTTAGAACCTATAAAAGGTGGATTACCCAAAATATAATCGAAATCAATCTTTTCTAATTCGATGGATGGTGGAAATTTATCGTTTTTATTTATTTGTGTACTTTGTTTGGTTATTACGTTTAGTGTTCCATATTTTTCAATAGGTTCACTTACCACTTTAAAGTTTAACTGCTCGGCATATACCGTCAATGTGTCTGTAAATTTTAGTGTTTTCCAATTAACCTTCAACGCATCTCCATGCACAATTTTTGCCGCTTTTTTTAATGGCAAGCGAGCAAAATATTGTCCAAATTCATTGCTAATTATCATATTCATTTGATGGTCGATAAGCCACATAGCCACTTCGGCTATACGTGCAGGAAATTCCTCGTATTCAATGCCGTGCATCATGTCCACATCAAGCCAAATAATATCGCTAATGTCAATTACTTGTTGTCCACTTTTGTAAATATTTCTCAGAATTTCTAATTCTAACAATCGCAATTCTCTGTATGTAATTACAAGGAAGTTACCACAACCGCAAGCTGGGTCGAGAAATTTAAGCGTACTTAGTTTTTGGTGAAATTCGGGAAGTTTGTTTTTGTTGTCTTTGATACTTTCAAATTCTTTCCAAAGGTCGTCCAGAAAAAGAGGTTTAATTAGCTTCAGAATATTTGTTTCACTTGTGTAATGCGCTCCCAAGTTACGGCGTTCGGTTGGATTCATCACACTTTGAAACATAGAACCAAAAATAGCTGGCGATATTTTGCTCCAATCAATATAACAGCAATCTAACAATGCTTGGCGCATTTTCTTGTCAAAACTTGCCATTGGCAAATTTTCCTCAAATAGCTTTCCGTTAACATACGGAAAATCAGCCAATTGTTCGTCAAGATTTTTGAAACGATTTATGGTTGCTGTGTTAAGAACCTGAAAAAGTTCTTGAAGTTTTGCTGCAAGGTCGCTGCCGTCTTCGTTTGTACGCTGATCTATAAAGTCTTGAAACTGTTGTTTTTCGAAAATTGTAGTATCTTCGGCAAAAAGCAGAAACAGAATACGAACCAAATAAACTTCTAATGGGTGTCCAGAGTAACCGATTTCTTTCAAGCGGTCGTGCAGTTTTCCCATTAATTCCGCTGCTTTTATGTTTGCAGGGTCTTGTTCTTTATAAACATTTTTCTGGTAGCCAATCATATAGCCAAAATGCTTGACGTTGTTTATTAAGTCGTTAAGTTTGAATTCAACAGTTTTATTTTCTTCAAGATCATAAAGTCTAAAATTCTCGAAATCGCAAATCAAAATACATCTTGGTAGCTCGTGTTGTTTCAGTCCGTAAGTGTATTCAACTGCTTGTTCGTATGCTTTGTCAAGATTTTTTCCACGACTCTTCATCTCAATCAGAATCGTACCTTTCCAAAGCAAGTCAATATACCCGTTTTTATCATCAAGTTTTTTTACTTTATGTTCAAAAGTAGAAACTCGTTTTCTGCTTATACCAAATACCTCAAAAAACTCTATCAAAAAGGGTTTTGCGTCTGCTTCTTCGTTTGAAGTGCCAGCCCATTCTTTAGAAAAATGCAGTGCTCTATCTTTTATTTCATTCCAACTTAATGTCATATTTTTCTTATTATTCTGTTGATAGAAAATCTTTCTTTTTTGTTTTTTACTCAGTTTCACTTAGCGAATTCCTGCGTTGTTTTAGTACGGCTGAGCGTCCTTACTCAGTCACAGCTGGAAGTAAAGCTCCGCATTCCATATTATATTATCGTACTGTGTGTTTTGAAAGTGTATCTAAAATATTATTGCTAATCCAAAATATAAAGCATTTCATACCAAAAATTAGCGTTTTGCCTTGAATTATACTTCAAGTTAGATTTTAATTAAAAACTCCTCAAAGATAGAAACATTATTTCATATAATTAGCAGACTCTTTCACTTAATTTCAAAATTATTTAATAGATTTTTTATATGGTCAAATCCTTTGTTGCAAATAGGTGAGTATCTCTCGATAAATTAAAGTCTTTGTAGCCTTTCTGAAAACAAAACCTGCAATAAACAAACTGATATTGTAGCAAATAGCTGTTATTTTCAGTTCAATTTTGCATTCCCGAACATGCAAAAATCCATTGTCGCCCAACAATTACTGTTCGCAAAAAAAAGAATGGGCATAATGAACTGACAAAAGTCGTTCCCACGGCTGTAATTGGGTATTGTTGACTGACAAAAGCCGTTCGCACTGATGTTTTTATGTTTTGTCAGTTGACAAAAGTGTTTCGCAGAGATGTATTTTTGTTTTGTCGAGTGACAAAGCTTAATTACATCTGTGTATTTAGTCTTTGTCAGTCAACAAAACGGTTCCGCAGCGATGAGTTTATGTTTTGTCAGTTGACAAAACAGTTTTGCAGTGCTGCGTTTTGTCACTTCAATATTCCCTTCCGCAACAAGGGGAGTGTGTTTTGTCAGTTCAAAAGCCCCTTTTCATTAAGATATATTTGTTTTTGCTTTTTCGGAAAAATTATTCGCAGCATTCATTTAGTGGTCATTTTACGTTTTATCTGCAAAAAAGTATGGGGTTGAAGCAAAAAGAGCCCCGAAAATGCAGTTGGCATTCCGGGACTCCTATTGTAAACTATTGTCTAGTTTGTTGGTGTAGTATCAGTTGCGGTGTTTGCACCTGTCTTTACATCCTCTTCGTCAGTTTTTAATTTGTGAACTGAATTTACATTCATTTCGTCGAAACGTCGATGTAAATTAATGCACAAGGTCTTCCATTCTTCTGAATCATTTACACTTGACATTAAATTAACCTCGTCCATGAATAATTTTAGAGATTCGTTTAATTCTGACCTTATGCTACTTGGTGCTATTTTGACAGCGGAAGTATTTCCATGATCCGTGTAAAGATCCTCGTAGTCTAACTGCACTTGGTCAAAAGAATTCACACTTTCAGTAAGTATGGTTTTGGTCAATGCGGCTGCACATTCAGTTTTTTTCAACGCTTCAATAATACGAATATACCGTATCGACTGATCGGAAAGCTTCAATCTATTGAAATTTCTTCCATATCTATTGATTTGTTGAAATAACAGTGTGGCAGCTACTTTCATGTCGGCATCTGGCGAATTTAGCAAGCCCTCGAGGTATCCAAATATATCGCTGAATAGATTGAAACGTGTAGCATACAATGTATCAATTGCCAACTTTACTTGTTCACTATCAGTGGCTTTTGCTGCAAGTTGATACCGCGCATTCACATCTACCAACTGCTTAAAGCGTTTACTTACTTTGGCATTTTCAATGCCCGATTTTAAAACTGTATCTATGATACGCAATGCCAACATGGCACGAGTTTCGTTATTAACTCGATTAATTTTACTACGATATTTCATAATTTGTATTTTTTATTTGTTTGTAAATTTTTAAACACACAGCAATATAGTGTGCATTAATTGAAAAGATAGCCAACTGGTCTATCTAAATAATGCTATTCTTTTTTTTCGGAAAAGAGAAAGCGAATTTAATTTACAAATTTGGAGTGCGACAGAGAGACGCGCCCGAGAAGGCGTGGAAGATGAAGGAAGATTGACTGGAACTCAGCCCGAAAAGGAATGTAATGTACACTAAAAATTCTTGCTCAAGTCTTCTTAATGAACTTACAAGTTTGGCCAAAAGAGTTTTCATTAACAGTAAAACTGCTTTACTGTTTTCCCAATTAAGTATTTCGAGTTGTAGCTTGTACTCTTTTGAATTTACATCAATACGAATGCGTGGCTCATAATACTCCGTCTCCTGAATGAACGCCCACTCCAACCTAAACTTTTCTATCTTTTCAAAAAAAGATGAGTTTTGGGTAGAAAGATTTTCTAAAAGTGGATGTTGAGTTTTCAGCTTCATTGGGAGAATAATAATTTACAGGTTTTACGTTTCATAAATTTTATTTATCAAAAATCTTGCCAATTTATCATTTAGCCCAAAAGACTATTAAACCAAACCAATTTTTGCATCATTTGTCAGTTATTTTATAAATGTCAGGATTTTTATGACAAAAAGTACTGACAATGTTGAATTGTTTTGGTAGATATTTACTACTCTGAAACAATTTAAAGTATAGACTGCCATTTTTATATAATAATTCGTCTTTTTAAATTAGAAAATCATTGTTTCTCCCGTCCTACCGGATATACCACTCTTTCCTTATCCTAATGCTTGACGCCGCGTTGTTGGGAACCAACGGTCAGCGTAGCTAATTATTTCAA
>JAIFKQ010000129.1 GCA_020049515.1 Paludibacter sp.
ACCAACCACAACGTGGTTAAATGTGATTAGCCATGTATGAAATGCATGGTTTATAAGAGAAATTTCAATTAACAATACTAACTAAAAGTCCATTTCGGGGGATAAAGGGGGTTGCATATATGTTTTCAATCAATACCTTACAAGAAATAATTGCCACATTGAGCCACAATAAGTTGCGGACAGTGCTCACTGGATTATCCGTGTCGTGGGGCATATTTATTCTCATTGTTTTGCTTGGTGCGGGCAATGGATTGAAAAACGGCGTATCGTCCAATTTTAGTCAGCGTGCCACCAATACTGTTCAGATGTGGTCGGGAATGTCATCATTGCCTTTTCAGGGTTTGAAAAGTGGTCGTACGCTCGACTTTTCGGAAAAACAATTGGGTGCAGTGGATGAAAAATTGGAAGAAACTTCAGGACAAACAGGAATAATAGAGAAGCAATCAACAATAACTTATAAAAACGAATATGGTTCGTACAGCTTAAAAGGTGTAGACCCGCTTTACAAAAACATCTTTAACCTCAAGTTTGAAAGCAATGGAGGTCGATTCATTAATGATTTGGATTTGAAAAACAATAATAAGGTAATCGTTATTGATAAAAAAATTGAGGAGGTATTGTTTAAAGGTAAATCATCTCTTGGGCAGTATTTGCAGGTTGGTGCAGTGATGTTTAAAGTTGTTGGTGTTAATTCAAAGAAGGAACGTTGGGGCGACGGAAATGTATATATTCCATTTACAACAGCACAACTGATTTATAATCCTGACAGGAAATTCCGAAGTATAGCCATGTCGGTTAGTGGATTAGAAACAAAAGAGGCCAATGAAGAATTTAACGACAAATTAAAAAGTACCATGGCTAAAAGCTTGCGCTTTGACCCCAAAGATACACAGGCACTTTGGATTTGGAACTCCCATCGTGACTATATCGAAACGATGAAAATTTTTGCAGGCATTACCATTTTTGTTTCTATCATTGGAATTTTTACTCTAATTGCAGGAATTGTGGGTGTAAGTAATATTATGTTGGTGTCGGTAAAAGAACGGACTCGCGAAATAGGTATCAGAAAAGCCATTGGTGCTCCACCAGCTTCTATATTGAAATCTATCATTTTAGAATCAATAATTATTACTACAATTTTTGGTTATATTGGTATGGTAATGGGAGTAGGGTTAACGGAATTAGTCAATTTCTTTTTGGTACAATCGGCAGCGCAGAATCCATCGGAAACAGGCATGTCGGTTTTCAAAGATCCTACAGTGCCACTTTCGTATGTACTTATTTCAACTGGTATTCTAATTGTTTCGGGTGTTATTGCAGGATATATGCCAGCGCGAAGGGCGGTGAGGATTAAACCGATAGAGGCAATGAGGGAGGAATGACCCCTAGCCCCTAAAGGGGTATAAGACCAAGTTTGCTTTTTTTATGTAAGAATGAAGAAATGGAAGAATGTAAGAATGAAGATATGAAAAATTCAATTGAAAATAAAGAAACCAAAACTAATATCAAGCTCCCCTTTAAAGGGTTGGGGGTCTTTTTTGACCTTGACCGTTGGCAGGAAATTTGGATTACCATTACGCACAATAAATCACGAAGTGTATTGACTGCTTTTGGGGTTTTTTGGGGAATGTTTATGTTGGTGGTAATGGTGGGTGCCGGTGTGGCATTGGAACGTGGAATGAATTCGCAAATTGAAGGATTTGCAACCAATTCATGTTTCGTGTGGGCAGAGCAAACTTCTGAACCTTACAAAGGATTCAAAAAAGGACGAACCTGGAACTTATTGAATGAAGATATTCCTATTTTGAAGAATAAAATACCTGAAATACAATATATTGCTCCTGTACTTTTTGGGCAAGGTGGAACAAATAATGTTACCCGAAACGACAAAGTGGGTACTTTCAATGTAAAAGGAAATTATCCGACCTACAACAGAATTGAAGAAAGTAAAATGCTGAAAGGTAGATACATTAATGACATAGACATTGCCGAAAAACGAAAAGTGTGTGTGATAGGCGAACGTGTATTGGAAGTGTTATTCCCCAAAAATGAAGAACCTATAGGTAAGAATATTCAAGTAAATGGTATTTATTTTCAGGTAATTGGGGTAGCTCAACAGACTTCTGACGTCAACATTGGCGGACGTAGCGAAGAAACTGTCATACTACCATTTAGTACCATGCAACAGGCATTTAATCAGGGAAATATAGTTCATTTTCTAGCCGTAACCGCAAAGCCGGGAATAAAAGTAAAAGTGGTAGAAGATAAAATTCGTGAAGTACTGAAAGCAAAACATAGCATTGCTACAATTGACAAAAAAGCAGTAGGTGGAATAAATATCGAAGACCAGTTTACCATGTTTCTTTACCTGGGAATCGGTATTGCCAGCCTGATTTGGATAGTTGGATTGGGAACTTTGCTGGCTGGAGGCATTGGAGTGAGCAACATTATGTTGGTAACGGTGCGTGAACGAACAAAAGAAATTGGAATACGAAGGGCGCTGGGAGCTACTCCCCGAAACATTATTGCCCAAATTATGACTGAAAGTATTGTTCTCACACTTATTGCAGGCGTTATGGGCTTGATGGTGGGAGTTGGGTTACTATCACTTGTGGGATTGGCACTTAGCAGTGGCGACCAGTTTTTCAAAGACCCACAAATTAGTTTTACGGTAGGCATTGCAGCCTTGTTTATTCTGTTGGTTATCGGCACATTGGCCGGATTTATACCCGCCAACAGAGCCATGAGCATTAAACCTATTGAAGCGATAAGGGAAGAATAGAAGCCCCCTAAACAAGCCCCCTAACCCCCGAAGGGGGAATAAGAACCCCTAGCCCCTAAAGGGGGACAAGACCAAGTTTGTTTGTAAATGTAAGAATGAAAGAATGTAAGAATGGAAAAATGTAAGAATGATGGAGTATCTAAGTGCCAGCGGCACGACCGATTTGGTAGCTTGGGGTTTTAACCCCATGAAATGTAAGGGAATTTAACCCCATGAAATGTATGTAAAAAAATAAAAATAAAACATTATGAAGAAAGTTTTTAAAATTGTAATGCTGGTAGTATTAGCCGGTGCAGTGGTTTGGACATTTTGGTTTTTATGGCAAAAATCGCGTCAAGTGATTAAAAAATATGAAGTAGAAATAGTGAAAGTAGGTAACATCGAAAAACGTACCGTGGCAACTGGTAAAGTAGAGCCACGCAACGAAATTTTGATCAAGCCACAAATGTCGGGTATTATTTCCGAGCTGTACAAAGAGGCTGGCGACAAGGTAAAAGCTGGAGATGTGATTGCTAAAATAAAAGTGATTCCTGACATGATGAGCTTAAATAATGCAGAATCAAGGGTTTCGATGGCTAAAATCAGTTTTGATCAAACCAATAAAAACTACGAACGTGATGCTAAGTTGTTTTCTAATAAAGTGATTTCGAAAGAAGAGTTTGAAAAGACTGAATTGCAGTATAACAACAGTAAGGAAGAGTTGAAATCGGCAAAGGATAATTTGAGTTTGACGCGTGACGGAATAACTACCAATACCAAGGCATATAGCAACACTTTGGTGCGTTCCACCGTAACTGGAACCATTTTGGATGTGCCTGTGAAAGTTGGAAACTCAGTGATTCAGTCCAATAATTTCAACGATGGAACTACCATTGCCACAGTAGCCAATATGAGCGATATGCTTTTTGTAGGTAAGCTTGACGAAACGGAAGTGGGCAAAATTTTGGTGGGAATGCCCATGGATATTACCATTGGCGCATTGCAAGATCAAAAACTGACTGCCACGCTTGAATATGTTTCTCCAAAAGGAAAAGAAGAAAATGGAGCGATTATGTTCGAAATGAAAGCTGCCGTAAAAGTGCCTAGCAATGTGTTTGTACGTGCGGGTTACAGTGCCAATGCCCAAATAGTATTAACAAAACAAGACAAGGTGATTACGATTCCTGAAAGTTGCATCGAATTTGGTGGCGACACAGCATTTGTGTATGTAATGACCAAAAAAGACCCGCAGACCTTTAAAAAGAAACAAGTGAAAATTGGTTTGTCTGACGGTATCAAGATAGAAGTGAAAAGTGGTTTGAAAGCCAAAGACAGCATCAGAGGTGCCGAAATATTGGAAAAGAAACCTGAAGTGAAGAAGGAAGAGAAGAGCTAAATAATTAATAATTAATAATTAATAATTAATAATTAATAATTAATAATTAATAATATAACCATAGATTGATGAAGTAACTTAGTGCCAGCGGCACGACCGATTTTGTAGCCATGGGTTTTAACCCGTGGATGGCACGAATGATTTTGTAGCCACGGGTTTCAACCCGTGGAAAGCATGAATGGTTTTTTAGCCATGGGTTTCAACCCTTGGAAAGAATGAAAGAATGAAGAATTTAAAATTACACGAATAATGAAAAAATATATTGTAATCGCATTATTTTTTGTGCCACTATTTGCAGCGGCACAACAACCATTGACGATCCAACAATGCGTGGATACGGCTTTGGCCAACAACAGAAATGTAAAGCAACAAGCTTTGACCAAGCAAACCAAAGCGATTGCTTATGAACAGGCTCGCCAGAATTTGTTGCCGAACCTAAATGCTTCTGCCAATCAGAATTGGAATTTTGGACGTTCCCTGGGTGTGAATAATGTATATCAAAGTACCAATTCTGCGCAAACTACTTTTGGTATTTCTAGTAGCTTAACTTTGTTCGACGGGTTGAAAATGAAGTACAATATTGATGCTCGCAAAGCTGATATGTATGCTTCCGATGCCGATTTAGAGAAAATAAAAAAGGATATTACACTCAATGTTTCAAGTGTTTTTCTACAAATTTTATTGAACAAAGAATTATTACAAATTGCAAATGAGCAACTTGGCTTAACAAAAACTAAAATTGAACAACGAAAATCGTTGGTGGAAAGTGGCAAAATGGCCGAAGGTGAAATGTACGAATTGGTTGCACAACAATCGAAAGAAGAGCTAACACGTACACAGGCCGAAAATACACTTAAACTATCGTTGTTGGACTTAGCGCAAATTCTTGAACTTGATCACTTTGAGAATTTGGATATTGTGATTCCAGATAATTTATTGGAATCTGAACTGCAACTGCTTTCGGCCGAGTCGGTCTATGAAAGTGCCCTCATTCACCGCCCCGAGATTAAGGGTGCCGAATACCGTTTAAAAAGTAGCCAAAGTAACGTACTGGTTTCTAAGGCAGAGTATTATCCATTTTTGAGTCTTGGCGCTCAAATGGGTACTGGATATTACAACTTGAGTAATGTTACTAATAACACATTTGGTAAACAACTGTCTGATAATATGAGTAATACCATTGGATTGAGTTTGCAGATTCCAATTTTCAACAAATTTGCTGTTCGCAACAATGTTCGCACCGCTCAAATAGGAGTGGAGAGCAACAAATTGAATATTGATAATGCAAAATTGGAACTCAAAAAAACTGTTCAACAAGCATATTATAATGCATTGGCTGCCAAATCTCGTTGGGATGCAGCACAGAAATCCGAAATTGCTAGTCGCGAAGCATTTCGGTTTGCCAATCAGAAATTTGAAGCCGGTAAGGCCAATTCCTACGAATTGTACCAAGCTAAAAATAACTTGACCCAAGTATTGTCGGAACAAGCTCAATCAAAATATGAGTATGTTTTTAGACTCAAATTACTTGAATTAATGAAATAGTACACGGAACCCGAAACACGGAACCCGAAACACGAAACGCAAAACACTATAAACCATGAATGCAGATAATATAAAATCGCAAATGCGAAAAGGTTACCTGGAATATTGCATTCTGCTTATTCTCAGGAAGAAACCTGCCTACACTTCGGATATCATTTCGGAGTTGAAAGAGGCAAAATTAATAGTGGTGGAGGGCACCCTTTATCCTTTACTCACCCGGCTGAAAAATGGCGAATTACTGGATTATAAATGGGAAGAATCTACGCAAGGGCCACCACGCAAGTATTACGAAATGACGCCTCAGGGACAAATTTTTCTGGATGAACTGGAAAATGCCTGGGAAGAAATTAACAATGTAGTAAAGAAAATAAAAAACGGTCAAAAGACACAAGTCTAAGGACATAGGTCTAAAGACATAAATCAACATTTAAGATATAAAAAGTCATTTGACCTTAGACATTGGTCCTTTGACATTAAAAAAACTTTTCAAACTATTAAAATATAGCATTATGAAAAAGACTTTAACAGTAAATCTAAATAGCATCGTATTTCATATCGATGACGATGCTTATGAAATGCTTCAAACCTACCTTTCCGAAATAGCAAAACATTTTGATTCGGACGAGGAGAAAAAGGAAATAATGAGCGATATTGAAGCACGTATTGCAGAATTATTTACCGAAAAACTGCAAAAAAACAAAAACGTGGTAACGCTCGAAGATGTACAAGAAATTGTAGAAATAATGGGCAAACCAAGTCAATATGCCGGAGAAGATGCCGAAACTGAAGCTCCAAAAACAGACAAGAAACAACAAAAAAGTCGTCGTTTCTACCGTGATCCCGAAAATGCCATTTTAGGTGGTATTGCAGGTGGTTTGGCAGCTTATTTTGGTTGGGATGTTACGCTTGTGCGTATCCTTATGGTTGTAGCCGTTTTTGTAGGAATAGGATTTGTTATTCCTGTGTATATTGTGGTCTGGTTTGTGGCACCAGCTGCAGTTACCGCCTCGCAACGACTTGAAATGCAAGGCGAAGATGTGACAGTGGAGAGCATTAAAGCAGAAATGAACAATGTGAAAAACTTCGTAGAAAGCGATAAATTCAAACAATCGGCAAGTACATTTGGCGAAAAGATTTTCGAAATTCTACGTTGGAGCTTCAAAATAATATTTGGATTTGTAGGTGCAATTTTGGGCTTTGTAGGTCTGGTATTGGTGGCAGTATTGGTGTTTTTACTTTTTATGGTCATTTTTGAACCAACAACCATAAATGGTTTTGCACCAGGATTTATATCCAATTGGACAGTTTTTACTCCTGAAAATGCTGTGCTGTTTATTATTTCGTTGATTTTAGTGGTGGGTTGCCCTATTTTCATGCTTGTTTATTGGGGCATACGCTTTGCAAATGGTCGCAGGGATAGTTCTAAAACAGCATCGTGGGTAGTGTTTATTCTTTGGTTGGCTGGGTTGTTTATGTTTTACAGTGTGGGTGCCAAAACATTTGTGAATTTACAGACTGCTAATGGGCAACCACTTTCGATCAACTGGAACGATGAAGATGATGCTACCAAAGTAGATGAAATCAGAAATGTTGAACCATTTACAGCCATAGAAATTTCGGGAAATATCGAGTTGATTTTAAATCAAGATTCTGTTCAGTCGGTACAGATTACAGCTTCACCTGATTTACAGCCCAAAATTATTACTAAAGTTGAAAACGGTGTGTTGAAAATTTACACTGAGCAAATTTTCATAAATAGAAATGTAAAAGCCAATATATCAACTAACTCACTCGAAAAAATTATTGCCAAAGGAGCTTGCAGTATTACTACAGAATCGCAACTTGTAGTTCCAGCATTATCACTCGAATTATTGGGAGCCAGTAAAGCAGAAATGGATGTAAAAGTGGCAGGTTTATTTAATGTTGAGATAAAAGGTGCTTCGGAGGCCATTTTTACTGGTACAAGCCAAACCCTGAAATTGAACGCTCTTGGAGCAAGTGATATAAAAGCAGACGAACTTATAGCCAAAAATGTGGAGGTGTACGTGGCGGGTGCCAGTCATGCTATGTTATATGCCACCGAAAGTATTGATGCCACAGCCTACGGAGCCAGTGAAATTGATTGCAAAGGAAGCCCTAAAAATATTAAACAAAAAGACGGCGGAGCCTCGAGTATAAGTATTGAGTAGAGAAAAATAGGCTAACATCTGCCATTTTAGACCATAAAAACCCACATTGTAGATCTGCAATGTGGGTTTTTTCACATAAATCAATACTATAAAATGCTGTTTAGTTTTTCGAGTTTTTCAGTATTTTCTTCCAAAACAAATACTCCATTTTCGTAAAACCCCCAACCTGTTTCACTGTATTGATAAATAGAATTGACTAAATCTGACTTTTCTATTATCAATGGTTTTCCTAAAACACAGACACTGTTGTTAGGCAAATCGTCAACTACCACTGCATTAGCGCCTATTCTGCAATTGTTTCCAATTTTTATGTTTCCAATAATTTTTGCACCAGCTCCTATTAGGCAATTATTTCCAATGGTTGGCGAACCTAGGCCTTTTGAATCAAGCAACATGTTTGACCCAATGGTAACTTGTTGATATATTGTACAATTAAGTCCTATTGTACTGCCGCCACTAATATAAATTCCATAAGTGCCATGTAAGAAATTAATTGGTCCAGCTATTTTATTGTTAAATGGAAGATAAGAGTTTGTTTCATGCTGAAATTCATTATTCAAAAATGAATAAATTTTTCTCATGAATTTTGATTTCGAGTTATTATGTCTTTGACGCAAAGAATAATAACCACCAAGTCTGTTTACTATCTTAAAAAAAATCATATCATAAAAAATTAGTGAATTTTTAAAATTTAAACTCGAAATTATGTGATTTTAGATAAAAAATTCGTTCCTATTATTTAGGTAAACACTTCAAAGTTTTTAGTCTAACATCTCATTTTTTGCTTTCTTGAAAAAGTAAATAGATAGAAGCAATGTAAACAAGCCGCAAGGTATAGAGGCATAAGCAGCGCCTTTTAATCCAAAATAATAAAGTGAAATTGAAAATACAATAATATTAAATATCATTGAAGCCAAGTTGATATATACACTGTAATTTAATTTCCCCAACCCAAATAATGCACCGCTTTGTAATTGAGTGAGTTGTCTGAAACTCCACCCAATAGATAGAAGGTAAAAGTAAGGAATAGAAGCATCATATTTTCCTCCAAAAATCCATTTTATTGACAAAGGACCCATCAGCCAGGCTGCTATTAAAGTTGATATTACTGCTAGATATAATATTTTATTATACCGTTTAAATGCAACCATAAACTCTGTTTTTTGATATGCCAATGCAGAAAAATATGGAATGGCAATTTGTTGTACTGTGCTTGGAAATAATCCCAACACTACTATTAGAGTCAACGCAAAACTATATAAACCAATACTGTGCATGTCTTTTATGAAAAAACCTAAAAGTAAAATATCCATATAAGCACCTATTACCGATAGAACATTTCCCAGCATTGATGATTTTGCATAATGCCAATGTGTCTTAAAATGAGAGATGCCTGTAAACGAAAATACATTTATTGAAAATACATCAATAATCACTTTTAGGCAAGCTATCAATACAAGAATAAAACTTAAATTGTAAGCCACATAATAGCCTTTAATTCCAAACCAGTAGGTTAATAATACAATGGCAATAATTGATATTAATTTGTTTGAAACAGTTAAATTTGAAAGTAGCTTTATTTTTTTATTAGCTTGAAAAAAGGAAACAAAAACCATAAAAAGGGAATTGCTGATTATTGGAAACAAACCCAACGGAATGAGCCATTGTATGAGTTTATCGGAAGTGAAAACGTTGAAATAATTTAATATAAGTATTATAAAGTAGGTACTTACAGTAGATATGATTGTAAATATAAAGGCTGATTGAAAGATGGCTGATTGTTCTTCTAAAGACCGATTTTCGGAACATAGTTTTAGTGTGGAGGCACTAAACCCCATGCCAGCAATAATTGAAAAAACAGTTAAAAATGTTTGAATAATTTTGATACGTCCCATATCTTCGGGCGCTAATATGCCTGCCACAAATAATTGCGAAGAAAACGCCACTATTTGAATGAGCATATTGGCCGACAGCAAATGGAAAAATCCCTTTTGTTGAATATTCCGAATAATATCTATTTTATTATCGATAATCGTTTTCATCCAAAATGTAATTTGCAAGCACTTAACAAAGTAATAGCTTGTGTTTTCTCTGTAATATTTCCAGTTTTAAACAATTCTAAAACATCTGCTCTTAGTTCAGAAAAACTATCCAGAAAGTGAATGTTTTCATCAAAATATTTGTCGAGCGTAAGCCTCACATCTGCATGCTGGTCATACCATATTTGCTCCGGGCTCATGGTGTTTTTCCACATTGTTTTTATTGGTAACCGTTTAATAATCGCCCTCTTATAACGATAAAACTGTCTTAAATATTCGTTATTGGTAGGTTTTCCACCAATTCCTTCCCATGTAAAACTGGCAATATCCGGATGCAAAGTCTTTATCCAATCGATGTAAATATTTTCTTTGTATTTATATTTTCGAGGTATTGAATAGGCATAAGATAAAAAACTGGAATTAAGAAATGGGGATGAGGTTTCGCCAATTAAATCTAAATATTGACAACCATTATTCGCTCCCATGAAGGCGCGATTATAGAATTTGTATAACTCCTCAGTAGGGTAATTTGATATTGTTTTTTGTAGAATATTCTCAGTTTTTTTTAATAAACTTTTGGAATATAAACCATCGCTAATTTTGGGTTTTGTATCTTGTGTACCAGACACAAAACTTCCCATTACCGCATCACCAATCATTCCGGTATGAATTAAACCAAAGCTTGTAGTTTTAATTTTATCTAAAATACTGAAAACGTGGCTGCATGCTGTATAAACTGTTAATCCATTGTTTACAGAAACTACTTGATCAATATTGACCAAACTTTGCGCATTTAATTCAAATTGTAAAAGTTCTAATTGGTAGGATTTTGCAATTTCGTTGGCAATAATTTCATCGGCATAACCTTTTTCGGAGAAATTTAGAAATACCTGTTGTTCATACCCCATTTTATGGGCCATTAAGGCAGTCATACGCGAATCTAATCCACCACTCAAAGTAGTTAAGTGTTTGTAATTATATTCGTTATCTTTATCAAATTCAAGTCGTATAGCATTTTTAAATAAACTATCCAGTGTTTCTATAATAGTTTGTTTTGTATCATTTGTAACTAGGATATTTTTTAAATTGAAATAGGAATTTATTGTCAATTTATCGTCATTGTAAACACAGTATTCGCCAGCTCTAAGTTGATTTACTTCATTTATCAATGTCATATCCTCATGCATAAACCCGCTAGTTAACAGTAAATAAGCACTTTCTACATTTAATGAATAAGTGATATTAGAATCATTTAACCATTGACAAATCAATTTCAAATCAGAAGAGTAGATCAGATAATCAGCATCTTGATAATAAAACACTTTTTTCATTCCTGTTTTATTGTTAAACGCAACCCATGAATTATACCGTTTGTCGTGAAATATGCCAGAAAAATTTCCTTCAAATTGGTTGAAAAATGTGGGGTTATTTTCCTTGTAGTATTTACATATTAGTTCTGTGCTATCCTTACAATTATTTTGTTTGCATAAATCAATCAAATTGTGAATTATTCCCTCGCTAACGCACAAAAAATCATCTGTATCAATCCATAATTTATCATTTTTGAATTTGAGGGATGTGTTTTGTTCAATATGATAATTTTCGGATGTGTTTTTTTTATTTATAAATGGAGGTTCAAAATCAAAGGGCCGTTTCCATTTAATATGAGTTTTCCTGTTGTTTTTCCTTTTATTTATTAGAGCAAAAAATCCATTCATAAAGTATTTTTTCTTTATTATCCTAATTAAAATTTAGCAGTAATAATCAAATTTGAGAAACAATTGGCCGAAAAAGTCGATTCTAGGCCTATCAGTAATTTTAATCGTCTAACTACCGCTTTAAAAAATGGTAGTTTTACTCGTTCCGAAAAGGATAATTCGCAGTTTTGGAATCCGCTATTTATTAGTACTTTAGTTAAAGTGTAAGGTGAAAACCAATACCTATGATCGGTATTTATATTTTCTACATTGTTCTTTATATCTTTAATTGTCAGTATGTTAAACACATTTGGCGCAGTAATTAGTATTTTATCTATTTTACCAACGTATTTATTTCTAATGTCAGTAAGGAATGCCACGGGATTATCAATATGTTCAATTATTTCGCCTAAAATCATAAAATCCCAATGATTATTATCCACAATACTTTCATTATCAATAGTAATGTCTAAATAAAAAACGTCCTGAATTTTAAGTGTCTTATTGATATAATTTACTGCCTCGAGATTATTATCTATTCCAACACACTTTTTTGTGTTCTCTAATAACAAACCATGTAGCCATCTTTTTTCCTTTATTTTTTTTTCAATAAGTGGCAAATGATCAGCGCAACCCACATGAATTACATTTTTGTTTTTTGTTATTTCAATTATTTTCTCGATTCGTGTTTGATTGGGATATTTTTCTTGGAAAAACGGTATATCAAGTCCCGCTGAAAATAGCTCTCCACTAAGGTGTCTGTTTATTTCAGAATTGAATTTCATTTAATGCAATTTTTATATATTTCGGTAATTTGTAACCCCACACTTTCATAACTAAATTTATTTTTCGCCTCCTTTTTTATTCTTTCAGAGTCATATTTGTTAAATTGATTGAGCATAAGGTCTATTTTTTGTAACAATTCTGCTTCATTTCCTGCCTCCACAAGCATTCCATTGGTTTCGTTTACATGTTCTGAAATTCCACCTACGTTACTGCTTATAACTGGTTTGCCACAAGCTAAGCTTTCTGATATAACTACAGGAGAGTTTTCGTAATTCGAAAATAACACAAATATATCACTGTTATTTATCCAATTAGATACCTCCTCGGACGTTTTTTCACCAAGAAAATGGATTATCCCAGGATGAAAATTCAGTGTTTGAGAATAAGCAACTGTTTTTTCAAAGTCAATTCCCGTTCCAATCAAAATTAACTCAAAATCCTGCCTAATGTTTGACAATTTTCTAGCAACTCGTACTATTCCACTCACATTTTTAGCTTCATTATCAAAACATGATATGTGAATAATTCGCTTCTTATTTCTATGAACAGTAATGCTATCGGTAAAAAAACAAATGTCTACCACATTGTTAACAACATAGTAATTGTCGTTTTTGAGATTGTGATTTAACATTGCTTTTTTAAGACTTTCTGAAACAGGAAGAACTGCAGCTGCTCGTTTTACAACAATTCGAGTTATAAACTTGCGAAGATATCCTTTGTAGGAGTTTCTTGTGGGTAAGTATCGTGACCAATGTTCTGTAATAATATATGGAATCCCTTTCAGAAGTTTAATTATATAAGCTATAAATCCTGTGCGAGTTAAAATGTTGACATGAACAATATCTGGTATAAAATCATCAACCAAAATTTCTTTATACCCTTTCCAATATGCTTTTAGGTAATTTTTTATTTTGTAAGCTTTATAAAAAAAACTAGTTTTTCGACAAGGGTAGTACACAATTACTTCGGTAATTCTGTTTTTTTTATTGATAATCATCTCAAAACTTTCAATACTTTCATCGGCTTGAACGTATAGTACTTTTACATCGCAATACAAACTCACCGCTTCGGCATGTTTTTGCACAAACAAGCCATACATTTTGTCGAGTCTGTTTGGATACCATTGCGAAATGAAAAGTACTTTTATCATTTTGAACTTATTTTACCTATCAAAAACGCAGGTCTAAGGCGTTTTATTATAAAGAACTGTTGGTTTATTGCCCCAAAACCTTTAAAAAAGCGTGCAATTCCTTCGTTGCGGGAGCCCTCAAAATCGAAAATAATTTCCTTTTCGGCATTGTTTTTAATAACTGTATCAATAAGTTGAAACATAGCTGAGCAGGATTTTCCCTCCTTGTTTGATGCAGGTAAAATGTAAGTTATTCTATTTGAAGAATATAAAGCGCAAAAAGCAGCAATCAAAA
>JAIFKQ010000198.1 GCA_020049515.1 Paludibacter sp.
TCTACTCACTCAATTCCAACCAACGCATGGTTTTCTCATCAATCAATTCGCCCAGTTCTCCAAAACGGTGCGACGCTTTCACTATCTCGTCGCTCGATAAAATCCCCGAGGCGAGTTTGCCTTCAATGCTCACTTTTTCTGCTTCTAGTTTTGGGATGTCTTTTTCCAAGGCTTCAAACTCCTTTTTTTCATTGAAAGTGAGTTTCTTGGTTTTTACTGTTACCTCTACTTTTGTTTCCACCACTACAGGTTTCCCACTGGCAGCTTTGGCTTGTTTCGCTTCCGCTTTCTTGTCCTCTTTTTCTTGTTCTTCCAGCAGTTCGTTCCATTCGCGGAAGTCGGTATAGTTGCCCGGGAAGTCTTTTAGCTGGGCATCGCCCTTGAAAACCATCAAGTGATCCACTACTTTATCCATAAAATAGCGGTCGTGACTTACCACAATAACGCATCCCTTGAACGATTGCAGGTATTCTTCAAGCACGTTCAGGGTCACAATGTCTAAATCGTTGGTAGGCTCATCCAGCACCAAAAAATTGGGGTTGCGCATTAGCACTGTGCAAAGATGCAGTCGTCGTTTTTCGCCACCACTTAGTTTATACACAAAATTGCGTTGCGTTTCGGGCGTAAACAGGAAGTACTGTAGAAACTGCGAAGCCGACATCTTTTTGCCATTTCCCAAATCCACTTCTTCGGCAATGTCTTGCACCACGTCCAGCACTTTCATTTGCTCGTCAAACGCCAATCCATCCTGGCTGTAATAGCCAAACACCACGGTTTCGCCCACATCAAATGAGCCACTGTCGGGTTTCACCTCACCGAGTAACATTTTCAGGAAAGTCGATTTTCCTGTTCCGTTCTTACCCACAATACCCATTTTTTCATATCGGGCAAAGTTGTAATAGAAATTATCGAGGATTTTGAGGTCGCCATACGCCTTAGTAACATATTTTGCTTCAAAAATCTTAGAGCCCAAGTAGCTTGCTTTCACGTCCAATTGTACCGCACTGTTGTTGCGACGTTGTTTGGCTCGCTCTTCAATATCGTAAAAACTTTCGGTGCGCGATTTCGATTTGTGCGTGCGTGCTTGTGGCTGGCGACGCATCCAGTCCAGTTCCTTCTTATATAAATTGACCGTACGTTCGCTTTCCGAATTCCAGTTTTCGATGCGTTCTTGTCTTTTTTCCAAATAATAAGAGTAGTTACCATTGTATTGAAACAAACCTTGATGGTCAATTTCGTAAATATTGGTACAAACACGGTCGAGGAAGTAACGGTCGTGGGTAACCATCAACAAAGCCATTGAGGAACGTTTCAGAAAATCTTCCAGCCATTCTATCATTTCCAAGTCCAAATGATTGGTTGGCTCATCCAGTATCAACAAATCGGGTTCACCAATCAGCACGTTGGCCAGTGCCACACGTTTTAGTTGCCCGCCCGAGAGTTTCCCTATTTGTTGCTCAAAATCGGTAATCTTTAGTTTGCCCAGAATCTGCTTGATACGCGTTTCGTAATCCCACGCTTTGTGCAAATCCATGTTGGCAAGTATTTCGTCCAGGCCCGAATGGTCGTCCGAAAGCATGCAGTGTTCGTAGGCGGCAATGGTGCGAACTGCTTCATTGTCAGATTGCAGACAAGCGTCTAGCACCGAAAGCTCTTTTGGAAAATCGGGGTCTTGATTCAAATAACCAATGCGTAAATCACGACGGAAAGAAATGTTTCCGCCATTGTGGTCTTCTATTCCCGCAATAATATTGAGTAAAGTAGTTTTTCCAGTTCCGTTTTTGGCTATCAGAGCCACTCGCTGGTTGTCGGCAATGCCGAAGGAGATATTTTCAAAAAGTAGATTGTCGCCAAACGCTTTGGTCAGATTTTCTACTTGTAGGTAACTTGCCATAAAATTTTAATTTTGGACAAAGATAATCAATAAAATATACATTTGACCGATTTTCGTCGTTGAAAGTACTTGCACATAGTACGCTGTTTCTTTAATGTAAATCGATTCATGCATTTTTATTTTAATTTACTGGTGGTTTTTCCCTACCTTTGTCCTTTGTTAATATCGAAGTTATGGAGTTAGGAATTTTAATACTTGGTATATTTGCAGGCATTCTGTCTGGTTTGTTTGGTATTGGGGGTGGCATTATTATGGTGCCCACACTTATCGCACTTTTTGGGCTAGATATTCTCAATGCGAATGCTACTTCACTGGCAGCCATGTTGTTGCCTGTGGGTATGTTTGGCGTAATTACTTACTACAAAGCTGGATATATCAATGTGCGTAATGCCATTTGGATTTCGGCAGGTTTGCTAATCGGTTCATTTTTTGGGGCGGAACTGGCCGTTTCTGTAAATCCAAAAGTGCTTTCGAAACTTTATGCGGCTTATTTATTTTACATTGCAGTGGGATATTTGGACGTGCCACGTCTTTTTCGCAAAAGGAACACATCTACAACTGATTCGATTTCTACAGAAGGGAAAGTTAACAACTCCTTTTGGGTTTTTATCGCGTTAGGTGTTTTTGCGGGCGTTATAGCTGGTTTGTTTGGCAAAGGTGGTGGATTGGTTATTGTGCCAGTACTCATCAAGTTATTTAAGTACGATGTCAAGTCGGCTGCGGCTACTTCATTGGCTGCTTTGCAGTTGCCAGTGGGTTTGCCTAGCGTAATTGTATATGCACATGCGGGTTATCTCAACTGGCTATTTGCAGCATTGATGGCCTTGGGAATAGTCATTGGGGTGTTTTTTGGCACTAAACTGGCACTCAAACTCCCAGCCGCCATGTTCAAAAAAGTGTATGCATTCTTTTTGCTCGGAGTGTCAGTTTATATGGTTTACAAGTATATTTAGACCTCTTAAACTTTTTTTGAAAAGACAATAAGAATTAAACTACATTTGGAGCAATAGAAATTAGACTTTTTAAATCTCGTTAATTATATTACCGCTCTGCTGTTTTTTCTACTTCTACCTCTACTTTTCTATTGTGCCTATGTGGTTACAGTATATTTCTTGTCATTTTACCTCATTCTTTCCAATCTTGCAGCGTCCAAACGCAATAAAATAAATAGCAAAATAGTGAAACCCCAAAGCGAAGAGCCTCCATAGCTGAAAAAAGGCAATGGAATACCAATTACGGGCATGATTCCCAGTACCATACCAATATTTATGGTGAGGTGGAAAAATAAAATACTGGCTACGCAATAGCCATAAATTCTACTAAAAGCATCTCGCAGTCGTTCGGCAATTCGTAGCAAACGCATCAGTAAAAGCCAATAGGTAAACAACACCAAAGTGGAACCCCAGAAGCCATGCTCTTCGCCCACGGTGCAAAAAATAAAGTCGGTATCCTGTTCTGGCACATATTTTAGTTTCGTTTGTGTACCGTTCAAAAACCCTTTTCCCCAAAAACCACCCGAGCCAATGGCAATTTTTGATTGATTTACATTGTAGCCAGCTCCCGAAAGGTCACTTTCCATATTCAACAATACTTTGATACGGATTTGTTGGTGTGGCTCCAATACTTCTTCGAACAAATAATAGGCTGAAAAACTAAAAATGGCTGAGCCGATGGAGAAAAGCACTACGAACCAATATCTTTTGTAATGATTTAGCACTTCAATAACAATCCAAAATATACAAGAGGCTGCCACTGCAATTATTGCAACGTAGTCGTAATTAATTACAAACCATATATTTAGAATGAATGATATAACCGCAATTGCCATGCTGCCTATAACTAAAATTGCTGCTTCTTTTCTATGTTTTGTAAAGAAAAAAGCGTACCCAAATTGCATAAGCAATATAATTCCCATCGACAATACAATTCCTAAACTCCCACGATCAATTTGCATCGGAACGATACTATATTTTATGACTACAATAAAAAGCAATACAGCAAAAGTGCCAATTAAAAGCACAATGCCATTCATTCCTTCGCGATAAAGCATGAGCATAAACGCAACAAAAACCAATGCCGACCCTGTTTCATTTTGCAAGATAATACAGGCAAAAGGAAGAAAAATAATTACTCCTAAAGGAATAAGGTCTTTCCAGTTTTTAAGTTTGTAATTATAAGAGCTCATAAACTTGGAAAGCGCTAAGGCAGTAGCCACTTTAGCCAATTCGGCCGGCTGAAAGCTCACTGGGCCAATGACCAGCCATGAGCGCGAACCTTTGATGTCGGGTGCCACAAAAATGGTGAGTATAAGCAAAAGGATGGCTCCCCCGTAAATTACGTAGCTAAAAAAACTGTACATTTTGGAGTCGATAAGCAGCAATACACCCCCAATGCCAAAGGCTGTGAGAATCCATACAAACTGCTTGCCGGCACGCTGATCAAAATCGAAAATGCTGGCCTGGTCAAATTCGTAGCTGGCGCCGTAGATGCTAATCCAGCCCATAAAAACTAGCGCAACGTATAACAATATCGTTGTCCAGTCTAATGCATATTTTATACTAACGTTCTTGGACATTGATGTTGGTAACTGAAGATGACATTCTTTCTAATAATTCTGTTCGCTTAACTTTCCTGAAAAGGTATTGTTCCATCATTAAACTCGCTATTGGAGCAGCCCAGGTAGCACCAAATCCAGCATTTTCTACTACCACAGCTATCGCAATTTTTGGATTGTCGCGCGGTGCAAATCCTACAAATATCGAGTGGTCTTTTCCTCCGCTGTTTTGTACTGTTCCCGTTTTTCCGCACATACTTACTCCCGGAATTTTATATCGCCGACCTGTACCAAACTCAAATACCCGCCACATACCCTCTTTTACTACTGGAAAGTAATTTTTATTCACTTTTGTATAATGAATTTTCTTACGCATAGAATCCGACCGATTAATATGTGGAGTGATGTAAAATCCGTTATTTCCAATAGCAGCCATCGAATTGGCTAGCTGTAGCGGTGTAACCAATACCTCCCCTTGCCCAATCGATAACGACCTTATCGTAACGGCGCGCCACCCAGTTTCGGATCTATATACCCTATTGTAAAGCTTTTGCGTAGGAATATAACCCCGCGATTGTTCGTAAATATCACCATCTGTGTATTTCTCTCCAAGCCCAAAACTTTTCATTCTATCTGCCCAATCATCGTAATTTGTTCTAAAAAGAAAATTCTTTTCACCGTATCCATCTTTTTCAAGGGTAACCCGAAAGGCATTCCAAAAATAAGGATTACAACTTTGTTCAATGGCGCTTAACAAACTCACTGGCGAACCATGATGGTGCGTACATTTAATGGGCGAGGAGCCAGGACCACTGCATCCGAACATGGTGCTTTCATTTATTCCGCTCATTTGCTGTAATACCAAAGCCTGAAGAGGTTTAAAGGCCGAGCCTGGAGAGTATTGCGCTTGAGTGGCTCTGTTGTAAAGCGGTTTGAGAGGGTCTTTCAGTAATTCGGCGTAATTTTTCGACCGCTGGCGACCAACCAAAATGGATGGATTGTAGGCTGGGCTCGACACCATGGCCAAAATTTCACCCGTAGAAGGTTCAATGGCCACCACGCTGCCCATTTTCCCTTTCAGAAGTCTTTCTCCCAGTATTTGCAATTGAGCATCGAGTGACAGCATCAAATTCTGACCCGCTTTTGGGGCAATGTCTTTACGCCCCTCTTCGTATTTTCCCTTGATTCTTCCTTTGGCATCGCGCAATAGAATTTCCACTCCTTTTTCTCCCCGAAGTTGTTTCTCGTAGGTTTTTTCTACACCATCACGTCCAGCATAATCGCCTTGTTTATAATATGGATCAGCTTCTATTTTAGCGGGCGACACTTCGCCAATGCTTCCAAAAACATGTGCTGCCATAGGATAAGCATATTCTCGCAAAGTACGATTTTGAATATAAAAACCAGGAAATTTGTACATCGATTGCTGTATAGTGGCTATGTCGCCACTGCTTAGTTGCGACATGAAAAGCTGCGGAGTATAAGAAGAATATCCTAGATTCTTTCTACGGTCTTTAATTTCTTCAATCCGAGTAATGAAGTAGCTTTTGTCAATATTCATGGCCTTACAAAAGGCGAGTGTATCCAACCCACGAATTTCGCGCATAATCAGTGCAATATCGTAAGCGGGCTTGTTGTAAGCCAATAATGTATTGTTACGGTCGTAAATTAACCCGCGCGGTGGGAATCTTGTTTTCTTTAAAAAAGCATTACTCTCTGCTCCTTCTTTGTATCTCGATTCAATAATTTGGATAGAAAAAAGGCGCAAAATGTACACAATAATTACAGCCGTCATGATGATAGCAATCACCGTTTTTCTGTTTTGGAGTGTGTCGTTGATCATTTTTTATTTCGTTTTAAGCGATTGAAGGCCTAAAATCAGGAGAATAGTGAGTGTGGAACTCATAATGATTTTTAATGACATAATCCAGAAATTGGAGAACGAAAACGCTTCCATAATAAATAGAGTGGCGTGATGAATAACTACCATTGCAACCACATATTTAATGTATGCACTCACCCCAAATGTATGAAATGAAGGGATAGGATTATTACCCTCCTCAATGGCAGTGAAAAGTTTAATGATACCAGTTCTCAAAAAAGCAACCATTACTGACGCAAATGCATGCATTCCCATAGTATTGGAAAAAGTGTCAATGGTGAGTCCTATAAGAAAAGCCAGAATCAAAGTAAACCAGCGAGGAGTTTGATAAGGAAGCGAAAGTATAAATAAAATATAGATGTAAGGGTTAATGTAACCAAGAAATTGGATGTTGTTCAGCACCAGCACTTGAAAAAGCACCAATAACACAAAGCGGAATATATTTTGAAGTACAATTAGCATTTAATTCAGTTACATTTAATTCAGTTACTATTTAATCATATATAAGACATTTACTTCGTTAATAGTAAATAGTAAATGAATAAATAGTAAATATGTTTTATTCTTCTGTTGTTTTTTCTATTTCCTTTTGTTCGTTGTAATTCAAATAATTAATGACCTTTACATGCGAAAGTGTCCGGAAATTTACCGCCAGTTTAACCTTGATGTTAAAGTAGGCATCGCTTGGTCTGATTTTAAAATCTTCGATAATGCCTACAGGAACTCCCTCAGGGAAAGTGCTTGTTAACCCACTCGAAATCAATGTGTCACCCATGGCAAGCTGTACGTGTCGTGCAATATCTGTTAAATTAGCATACCGGTAATCTTCGCCCGACCACACCAATGGACCTGTATAATTGCTGCGTTTAAACTTACAACTAATTTGGATTTTAGGATTCAAAATTGGAATTACAACAGAAAATTTGCTTGATACAGTTTTTACAATTCCCACTACACCTTCATCACTCACCACTCCCATATCCACTTTTATGCCGTCTGCTTCACCTTTATTAAGCGTAATGTAGTTTTGTATTTTATTGGTGGAACTGTTTATTACTTTTGCCGAAATAAACTGGTATTCCATTTCGGGCGGAATTAGAAAAAGACCAGAGTCCGATACTTGGGGTTGAAGGGTGGATAATTTGTTTTGAAGGTTGATAATTTGATTTTTAAGAACTGTATTTTCTTCCGATAGATTGTCATTGGCAGCACTAAGCTTAAAAAACTCTATCACAGAATTGTTCCAACCATAAAGTGTAGAAACCACCGCATTACTCGACGTAAGAAAAGCACTTTTATGATAATCTTGATTTTTGGCAATCAAGGCAAGAGAGATTATTTCTAAAAATAGAAATAAAAACACCACGCCATATTGTATCAAAAAGCTAAAAAGGTTTTTCATGTTGTATGTAAACTGTGCGGAGGGAAACGGCAATTAATAATTGATAATTTGCAAATTTACAATAAGAAGAAAGATAAATATATTTGATTTTTGGCAAATCCTTTTGTGAATTTGCCAAAAATAAATAGTGCTATTATCGAATCAGGAATGAGAATTTATCTACATTTTTCAATGCAATACCAGTTCCACGAGCTACAGCGCGCAAAGGGTCTTCTGCAATGTGGAATTGGATGTTAAGCTTGTCAGTCAATCGTTTATCCAATCCGCGAAGCAATGCGCCACCACCAGCCAAATAGATACCACCCATTACGATGTCGGCATACAATTCTGGAGGAGTTTGTTCCAATGCACTCAAGATAGCCGATTCAATTTTTGAAATCGATTTTTCCAAACAATGTGCTATTTCTTGATAAGAAACAGGCACTTGCATTGGCAATGCAGTCATTCGGTTTGGCCCGTGAACAATAAAATCTTCGGGTGCATCTTCCAAGTCGGTCAAAGCAGCGCCCACGTTTATTTTGATTAATTCGGCCGTACGTTCGCCCACTTTAATGTTGTGCATACGCCCCATGTATTCCACAATGTCAAGCGTTAAATCGTCGCCTGCAATACGTATAGACTTGTTGGAAACAATGCCACCTAGCGAAATAACTGCAATTTCGGTAGTACCACCACCAATATCAACAATCATACAGCCCGTAGGAGCCTCCACATCAATGCCAATTCCGATAGCAGCAGCCATTGGCTCGTAAATCATATACACTTCGCGTCCACCAGCATGCTCCGACGAGTCACGAACAGCACGAATTTCTACCTCGGTGCTTCCAGATGGAATACAAACTACCATTTTCAGTGATGGTGAAAAAAGGCGGTTTTTGGTAGGAATCATCTTTATTAACCCTCTTATTAGAAGCTCGGCAGCGTAGAAATCAGCAATTACACCATCGCGCAATGGGCGCACGGTACGGATTCCTTCATTTTCTTTTCCTACCATTTGGCGTGCTTTTTCGCCAATTGCAATCAGTTTATCCGTACGTTTATCCAAAGCTACAACAGAGGGTTCGTCCACCACAATTTTATCATTATAAATGATAATGGTATTAGCAGTACCTAAGTCGATTGCTATCTCTTGCGTAAATGAAAATAGTCCCATTTTCTTTATTTATTTCAAGTTTTGTTTTTTTCTAATGTCTAACGACACAGGTTTTTTTTTAATGTCTAATGACACAAGTCTAATGACACAGGTCTTTTATATGAATGTCTAATGTCACAAGTTTAATGACACAGGTCTTTGTTAATCACTTTGAAAGCCAATACTGTATTTTCTTTGATTTGAGGCGAGGCACGCTTCGTATCTGCTTTGTAAGCTGTAATTAAATCGCTAATTTTCAAACAGTAATCCCGATATCTATTGGGAGTAAATGAAAAAACAGTAAATGTTTTAGTGTTTAAAATGACGGAAACCAGTAGTTACCATGCTCACACCATTTGTATTACATGTATTGATAGAATCTTGGTCTTTTATGGATCCACCTGGCTGAATAACAGCTGTAATTCCTGCCTCAAAAGCAATTTGAACGCAATCGGGGAAAGGAAAAAATGCATCCGAAGCCATCACTGCGCCATTCAAATCAATTTTGAAAGCATCTGCTTTGTCTATTGCATGTGTCAAAGCATCCACGCGTGAAGTTTGACCTACTCCGCTAGCACACAATTGTTTGTTTTTTGCCAATACTATTGAATTTGATTTCGAATGCTTCACAATTTTATTGGCAAACAATAAATCTTCAATTTGTTGGGCAGTAGGTGCAATTTCTGTCACCACTTTCAAATCCTCGGCTGTTTCGGTTTTTGTATCTTTGTCTTGCATCAATACCCCGTTCAAAAGCGATCGGAATTGTTTTCCTTTCGATTTTGCATCCTTCAAAATAAGAATAATACGGTTTTTCTTCTGACTAAGAATTTCTATTGCCTCCAAGTCATAATCTGGGGCAATAACCACTTCAAAGAAAATTTTATTCATTTCCTCGGCAGTTTCTTTGTCTATTATAGCATTCGTAATCAGTACTCCACCAAAAGCAGAAATAGGGTCACCAGCCAAAGCTGCATTCCAGGCATCCACCAAAACAGGTTTTGAAGCTATACCGCAAGCATTATTGTGTTTAAGAATGGCAAAGGTAATGTCGTCAAAATCGTTAATCAGATTAACCGCTGCATCAATGTCTAGCAAGTTGTTGTAAGAAATTTCTTTCCCTTGCAATTGCTCAAACATGGTGTCAAAATTGCCAAAGAAAATACCCCGTTGGTGAGGATTTTCACCGTAACGAAGTACTTTGGCATCGTTTTGGCTTTGACGGAAACCGCTTTCTTCTTCACCGTCAAAATAATTGAAAATGGCAGAATCGTAATGTGAGGATACTGCAAAAGCTTCTTTGGCAAACCAACGGCGCTCTTCTAGCGAAGTTTCTGCGCCATTTACCGAAATCAAATCCAACAATGGTTGGTATTGGTCTTGCGAGGCCACAATAACTACATCGTTGTAATTTTTTGCTGCTGCACGAATAAGCGAAATTCCGCCAATATCAATTTTCTCAATGGTGGTAGCTTCGTCCGCACCAGCAGCCACAGTGGCCTCAAAAGGATATAAATCAACAATTACCAGGTCAATTTCTGGAATTTCGTATTCAGCAATTTGCGTGTTGTCTTGTTCGTTGTCGCGGCGAGTAAGAATACCGCCAAAAACTTTTGGATGAAGTGTTTTGACTCTTCCACCAAGTATGGAGGGATAACCAGTGAGGTCTTCAACGGCTTGACATGGAATATCGAGCGATTCAATAAACGATTGGGTTCCCCCTGTTGATAAAAATTCAACACCATCGGAATGTAGTTTTCTTATTATTAAATCCAGCTTATCTTTATGATAAACAGACACTAAAGCTCTTTTGATTTTCTTTTTGTCCATATTCTTTTTTGCGTTTATTTATGGGATGCAAAGCTACAAAAAAATAGTTGTTTTATCAAATCAAAAAGTTGATTGATTTTGCCCAGAAACTATATTTAATATGTTGATACAGAAATAGACAAAAATCACAAAAATTAGCCAAATTATCAGTTCCAAAAATTATCCTAAGAGTTTCATGGACTAATTAGTCTGCGAAGATTAATCTGTTTTTTTTTGCCTCGAGCACATTTTTTTTGTTGTAAAATGAAATATACATCTGTAAGTTGCACAATTCATTTTAAAGCCTTGCTGTTAAATTCAAATAATTTATTTTTCATTATATGTTCAAACACCTTTTCTGGCAAATAATCTTTTAATGATTCATCTCCACTCTCAATTAAATTTGAAATCAGCTCGGAAGTGGTATTCAAGTTATTAGTAGATACGCTTTTAAGTAACAGAATATTGCCAGTAGCACTTAGATATTGCCACAATAAGCTGTTTTTACCCTGAAAATAAGTATCAGTTGGATAAATAACTTCGCCAGTTGCTGTATCAATAGCTGGGTATAAATACACTTTCACATTGTTTTGGAACATAGCGCCCAAAGCTTCGAGCAGACCGCCACGCAAATCGGTATAATATGCACTGTCAAAAATCTTCTCGAAAGTAGGCAGCCCCACCACCATGCGGAGCTTGATAAGTTTGAACTGCCTGAAATACTGAACCAATTCAAAATACCGTTCAAACCTAGAAATCATTACGCTTTGTCCCATCAAGTTGAGCAAATCTACGCGGTGCAGGAAATCTTTTTCATCAAGTTGTTCGCCTTGCATCAGGTAATTGAGTGAAATTTCGCAAAATGCAATGGTATTTTCGGGCGTATAATCTTCGTCAAGTTTAAAAATCTCCATGCTGTCTTCCAAAAATTCCATTCCTAAATTGTTGATAGGACGGAAATAACCACGCATCAAAAGTACATTTTTTCGATAAAGCAAATCGCCAGCATGTTGGATTCTACCGGTATTGTCAAAAATAATGGCAGGAGTCATATCATGGCTCACCAACATTAAGTTCAGCAGCCTATTGTCCACCCAGCCCATATCTGGCCCCTCCACATAAGCGTAATCCACTTCTACACGGCTGGTGTCCAAGTTATCCAACAACGACAAAAGTATTTTTCGAGGGTCTTCCCATTTAAAAAGCCCACCGTAAATCAGATTGATACCCAATGTTCCTAGGCTATATTGTTGCAATAAAGTATCATTCTCGTGCAACCTTACATGAATAAAAAATAAGTTTGGGTGGTAGCGGTCTGTGCCTTCTACAGCAATGCCTAGCCACCCTTTGCCTAAATTTGTTTTGCTAAAATTAATGGTTTCTACGGTGTTGGCAAAAGCAAAAAACTTTTGGGGATTCCTGTCATCCAGTATTTTAATTAATTCATCATACTCATAGTTTACCATTTTGCGTAACCTATCCTCCGAAACGTATCGTGCCGGTTGTCCGTCATTGTAAAAATGGTCGCTAAATAGCTTGTCGTAAGCCGAAATTGATTTGGCTACAGTATTTGAAGCTCCACCCGCCTGAAAAAGATGACGAGCCGTTTCCTGACCACCACCTATTTCGGCAATGGTTCCATAGTATTTTGAATCAATATTGATGTGAACTGATTTTTCTTTGGTGCTTAATGACTTCATTTTTGACTTCAAATTACGGGTAAATACCTAACAGTAACAATCTGCGAATCGTTTATTTCTCTAGATTATCCAACAACAGCTTCACTCCTTTTTCCACATCCTGTGTCTCTTGCAAAGATTTAATAAAAGCACTTCCAATAATTGCACCAGATGAATACTTGCAAACCATATCACGGGTGGATTTATTAGAAATACCGAAACCTATCAATCGTGGATTTTTTAAATTCATGGCGTTGATACGATTAAAATATTCCACTTTGTTGTCGAATGAAGTTTGGGTTCCAGTAGTAGCAGCCGACGAAACCATGTAAATAAATCCATTGGTATGGCTATCAATCAGCCTTATACGCTCGTCGGAAGTTTCTGGAGTTATCAAAAAGATGAATTCCAAACCGTAAAGTTCAGCAATTTTTTTGTATTCTGCCAAAAAATCCGCCATTGGAAGGTCAGGAATAATCATGCCATCTACACCTACGCGGTTACATTCTTTACAAAAAGCCTCAAACCCAAATTGCATAATCGGATTTAAATAGCCCATCATTATTAATGGGATATTTATTTGGGAGCGAACCTCGGTCAATTGGCTAAAAAGTTTTTTAATACTCATGCCATTTTTTAAGGCTGTCTGACTGCTGTTTTGTATTACCAATCCATCGGCCATAGGGTCGGAAAATGGAACGCCAATTTCCACCAAATCTACTCCGTTGGCTTGTAGGCATTCAAGGATTGGCATTGTGTCTTCCAATTTTGGAAATCCAGCTGTAAAATATACTGAAAGTATGTTTTGGGATTTTTGTTGGAATAATTGATTGATTCGATTACCACCAACCCCTCCCGCAAAAGGCGGGATAAATTGCGGTGAGTTGAAGTTAGCTTCGTCTTGTATGTTTATTTTCTTATTCATTGTGCTATTAACCTATTATTTAGTTATCAATACTAATATTTCTTACTCCCCTTTAGGGGTCGGGGGCAATTTTATTTCTATTAAAAATCCTTTCAATAGTTCAACAGCCTTCAAGCCAGGTTTCACTTCAAATTTACTATTCAAATCAATTCCTGCAAATCTAGGATGTTCAATTTTCAAAATCGCTTCACCATCATCAGCAGCAATTCCGCCACTTAGCAAAAATGGAGTTTCTCCAACGTATTCATCTAACATTGACCAATTAAACTTGATTCCAGAACCGCCAAAAGCATCCGTTTTAGTGTCAAAAAGAAAATAATCACAAGCCCCTTCGTAGTCTTTCGTTACCTTGAAATTATAAGCTTCCGCTATAGGAAAAGCTTTTATCACAATGTAGCCAGCCGATTTGAGTTCCTTGCACATTTCCACCAATTCTGTTCCATGAAGTTGAACGCCATCCAGCTTATATTTATACGATATGGTTAGAATATTCTCGAG
>JAIFKQ010000036.1 GCA_020049515.1 Paludibacter sp.
GGGTTTTTCAAACTTTCAAACATACAATTGCAACAGGGAAATCGATTATTGAAACTTTCAAACATACAATTGCAACAGGGAAATGGGTTTTTCAAACTTTCAAACATACATTTGCAACAGGGAAATGGGTTTTTGAAACTTTCAAACATACAATTGCAACAGGGAAATCGATTTTCCGAACTTTCAAACATACAATTGCAACAGGGAAATGGGTTTTTGAAACTTTCAAACATCACTTTTTATTATCATTAAAAAAATAATAATAATACATACTGTTACCCCTATTCTACAATTTTCAGCCCATATTTTCACCTTTCAATTAACTACTCGTAGCTTACAAAGGGAAGAATCACATCGTGCATCAGCCCATCGTAGCCTCCGTTTGATAAATTCACGCCTATATTCGGGCATTTGTAGCCTCCGATGGATAGATTCTTGGGGCACTTCATGCATTTGTAGCCTCAGATTGGTTAAAACACACCCTTATTTTATCTCTCGTAGCCTACGAAAACAAGAATCACATGATGAATCTTTCCATCGGAGGCTACGAGAGAATGATGCATACCTGTAATCTTGCCAATGTAAATTACAAAAGGACGATGCAAACCTTGTTTCTTGCCAATGTAAATTACAATGAGACGATACACGATGCGATTGTTGCCGGTGGAGGGTACGTAAGACTGAGATGTGAGATGAACCAAAATATATTTTCAAAAAAAAATAGCAGTGTTACTTATAGTCTTCGATTTATAGTCAACAAATCATGACTTTTGTAACTGCAAAATTAGATAGCTGAAATATGGATATTAAAACAAATGTAGGACTGAGAATAAAAGCCTTACGAGACATTAAAGGTATGGCACAAAAGGATTTGGCTTATGGTGCAGATTTAGACCGTAGCTATATTGCCAGCGTGGAGAGTGGTCAGCGGAATGTCTCTATTGTGAATATTGAAAAGATTGCAACTGCTCTTGGAGTGAGCGTGAAGGAGTTTTTTGAGGATGTGAGTTTTGGGGAGATAAACGAACAGCGGTCAAAAATAATGCAAGCCATAAAGAGTAAGAATACTGGAATTGAACTTGCATTGGGAAAAGTACTTTGGGCAAGTGGTTTGCGGTATCGGAAAAATGATAAAACAGTGTTTGGTAAACCTGACTTCACCTTTAAGGGACTAAAAATAGCTGTGTTTTGCGACAGTGAGTTCTGGCATGGGAAGAATTGGGAAGTTAAGAAAAAAGAACTGAAAAGCAACCGTGAATTTTGGATTGCTAAGATAGAACGAAATATACAGCGAGACAAAGAAGTAAACGAAAAGCTCAGAAATGATGGATGGACGGTAATTCGATTCTGGGGTGACGAGATTACAAAGAATATAGATAGGTGTACAAATATAATTTCCAAGACAATAGATGAAGCTAAAAGAAAAAATAAGTATTGAAGAGTTTGATAGTAAACATTTTCAAATAAAAGAAATAGAACATATCACAACAAACCACAAAAAAGCAGTTGTAACACACTATCTACATAATATCAAAAATGGAGTAGGTAAGCATTATAAGCAAGAAGCATTAAAATATATAAATCAGATTGTTGAGTATAAACAACAAGAAGAGAATTCATCAATTGTAGCTGAGCCAGATGCAATGCAACAATTACTATTCGAAGTTGAAGATGTTGCATTTCCAACGCCAGAGAAGACTAAATTTACTTTTATTGATTTGTTTGCAGGAATTGGTGGTTTTAGAATTGCTATGCAGAATCTTGGTGGTAAATGTGTATTCACGAGTGAATGGGATGAACAAGCACAAAAAACTTATAGAGCAAATTTTGGTGAAGTACCTTTTGGCGACATAACAAAAGAAGAAACTAAAAATTTCATTCCAGATGGATTTGATATCATTTGTGGTGGATTTCCATGTCAAGCTTTTTCAATCGCAGGTAAACGTGGTGGTTTTGAAGATACTAGAGGAACTTTGTTTTTTGATGTCGCTGAAATAATTAAACGGAAAAGACCAAAAGCAATATTTCTAGAAAATGTGAAGGGCTTAAGAAATCATAATGGTGGAAGGACATTGGAAACTATTTTAAATGTCTTACGTAACGATTTAGATTATTTTGTACCAGAGCCACAAATAGTTAATGCAAAGAATTTTGGTGTTCCTCAGCAACGAGAAAGAATTTATATTGTCGGATTTAGAAAAGATTTAGGAATAACAGAATTTGAATATGCAGAACCCACCAACACTGAGGTTAGATTTATTGACATTAGGGAGGAAGAAGTAGTACCAACAAAATACTACCTTTCAACACAATACCTTCAAACGCTTATAAACCACAAAGAACGTCACGCGAATAAGGGAAACGGGTTTGGTTATGCAATAATACCAGATGACGGAATTGCTAATGCAATTGTAGTTGGCGGCATGGGTAGAGAAAGAAATTTAGTTATTGATAATCGAATAACGGACTTTAATCCAACAACTCATATTAAAGGCACTGTAAATCGTGAAGGTATTCGAAAAATGACACCAAAAGAATGGAAAAGACTTCAAGGTTATCCCGAAGACTATTACTTTCCAGTTGCTGATGCATCGGCATATAAACAATTAGGCAATTCAGTTGCCGTTCCAGCAATCCAAGCAACCGCTAATCAAATAATTAAACTTTTAGAGAAATATCATGGCATTAAAAGCAAATAAAGGAGAATGGAGTGAATTATATGTCTTAGTAACTTTACTCGCAGAAGGTATATTATTCCAGTCAGATATGGAGTTAAATAAAGATTATAACAATATTTATGAAATTATTAAAGCTTATAAAAGTGAAGTAAACTATACCTTAGAATTTGAACGTGAAGAGGATGTTAAGCTATTTAAGATTGAAAATAAAGAAAAACATTATATCTTATCCTTTTCATTGGCAGACCTTAAAGAATATTCTTCAAAGTTATTTTTAGGAATAAAAGGAGGCAAAGGTAGTAGTTTTAGTATTATTGAAGTTGATGATTTTCTTAGCTCAGCTTTAATATCAAAAATAAAAGCTGATTCATCAACTAAAGCAGATATAAAGTTGAAGATTTATGATCATAGGCTTGCAAAAGAAACAGATTTTGGATTTAGCATTAAATCTTTATTAGGAGGTGATTCTACATTATTTAATACTGGTGCAGGAAATAATTTCATTTATGAAGTTGAGAATAAACTTAAAACATCAGTCACAGAATTCAATAAACTAACATACAAAACACCTAACAGACAATCTAAAATTACTTATAGGCTATTAGAATTACAGAATCAAGGATGTGAATTGAAATTTAATAGCATTCAATCCAAACAATTGTGGAAAAATTTAGATTTAATCGAAGGACATATTGCTCAAATAATAGCAGTTTCATTGTATTATAGATGGATTTATGGTGAATCTTCAATTAAAAGAATTTGTGAATTATTAGAAGAAAATGACCCATTAAACTTTTATAAAGGCGAAAAATCCGAACAAAAATTTTACAATTTAAAACTAAAAAAGTTTCTAGCTGAATGTGCAATGGGAATGACATCGGAAAAACCATGGCATGGACAATATGATTCATTTGGAGGAGTAATTATTGCAAAAGAAGACGGAGATTTAGTTTGTTTTCATATTTATGATTTCAATCTTTTTCGAGACTACTTATTTAACAATACTTTTTTTGAGCAAGCATCAACAGGTGAAGATGCTGAGAACCCAGGCAATAGGAGAGAAAATGGGAAAAAATATTATTATGGTTGGCTTTATGAAGATCTTAAAAAGCTATTTTTCAAAATTAATCTTCAAATAAGATTTAAGTAATTTTTGTCCAACTTAAACTGTTTAATCTTATGTTAGAAGAGATGAAGTTGAAAATAGACACGAGCAAATCTTCCATTTTCTGCTGTAAATGTAAATCTTTGTCTGAAAATTTATATGGATTAATAATAAAAGTATTCTAGAAATCACGTTTTATTTTGCAGACAAGATATGGTTGATGATTGTTTAGGAGCAAATTGCAATCACACCTTAAAATTGGTTACCGAGAAGTATTAAGAGTGTGGTTGATGTTCGATCTTGCTGCAAAACTATTTTGGCAAGGTGGCGAAGATGTTTACAGTGGCGATAAAAAGGACGTGGCAGTATTGTATGAATACTGGCTAATCTTCTAGTTGTTGGATATTTTGAAGGAGATATTTTAAATTGAGCCCAAAACGAAAATCATCCAATAAAGTTAATAATCTTTGGAAGGAAAGTGCAAAATTGGCAATTGGTTGAATTCGTTAACGTCGCAAAAATCTCAAAGATTGGCAATGGAATACCCTTAAAGCCATTACCGATGGTAAGTTTCCTTTGGAGGGCATATACAAGTATAATTTAGCAAATACAACTTTGCTGTTTTATGTATTGCAATGTTGAAACTTACAGTAGCGGATTGAAAAGATGTTTTATTGTTCAACAGCATAGGTAAAACAGGGTTTAATTTAAAAAAAAACTGTTCGGAAACTATTTCCGAACGGTTTTTTTTAATCAAATATAAGTTTGAAACCTAATCTTCAGTAACTGGTGCTACTCCAGCCAATTCTTGATCTACAAGGATACGGCCGCAGTATTCGCAAACGATAATTTTTTTGCGCAAGCGAATGTCTAATTGACGTTGTGCCGGTATTTTATTGAAACATCCACCGCAAGCATCACGTTGCACATACACCACTGCCAAGCCATTGCGTGCATTCTTGCGAATACGTTTAAAAGCAGTCAACAAACGTGGCTCAATATATTGTTCAATTTGTTTGGCATGTTCACGAAGTTTTTCTTCTTCATGTTTGGTTTCCGAAACAATTTCGTTCAACTCACCTTTCTTTTGGTCCAAATCAAGTTTGCGTTCTGCCAATTGTGCTTGGGCAATTTTTTGTTCCGATTGTTTGCTTTCTTGAGCAGCAGAGAACTCACGAATACGTTTTTCGCAAAGTTCTATTTCAAGGGTTTGAAATTCAATTTCTTTGGAAAGGTTGTCGTATTCACGGTTATTACGTACGTTTTCTTGTTGTTCCGTGTATTTAGCAATTTTCATTCGAGCCTCTTCAATCTCGATTTTCTTGCTTGCCAGTACGGATATAATTTCAGCAATTTCAGTTTTAAAATTGTCCATGCGAGTGGTGAGTCCGATTATCTCGTCTTCTAAATCTTGAACTTCTAAAGGTAGTTCACCTCGCAAAATTTTTATTTCATCGATTTTTGAAACCGCTTTTTGAAGTTCATAAAGTGCTTTTAATCGCTCTTCAACGGTAATTTCTTTTTCTACTTTTACTTCTGTAGCCATATTGATTACAAATAATTTATGGGATTTGTTTTAATATCTGAAATTTGGACTGCAAATGTAGTCATTTTTTTTGAAATTATCTCCAAAAAAATCTCTTTTGTGAACTGTTCACTTTCAAAATGTCCAATATCTGCAATAAGAATGCGATTTTCGGCATCAAAAAACTCGTGATACTTAAAATCGCCAGTTATAAACACATCCGCTTCGACCTTGATGGCATCCAAAAGAAACGAACTTCCAGCACCACCAACCACCGCCACTCTCTTAATTTTTTTTCCAATTAAATTGGTATGCCTTATCGCCGAACAATTGAATATGTTTTTGATACGTTTCAGAAACTCCATTTCATCCTCCTCCGTTTCTAATTCACCCACTATCCCCGCTCCTACTTCCTTCCATGCATTTTCAAGTGAAATAAAATCGTAAGCGGGCTCTTCGTAAGGATGCGATTTGAGTAGCGCTTCCAATACTTTCGGCTTCAAATAATCGGGCAATATAATTTCAATACGAGTTTCGGTTTCAGCGTGCATTTGGTTTATTTCTCCCACAAAAGGCACAGCATTTTCATTGCCCCGAAAAGTACCAGTACCTTCTACGTTAAAACTACATGCATCATAATTACCTATCTGCCCCGCTCCTGCTTCAAATAATGCTTCACGCACTCTATACGAATGTAAACGAGGCACATAAGTTATCAATTTAAGTAAACTGTTTTGTTTGGGCTGAAGAATACGTCTTTTTACAAGTCCAATTTTATCGGCTATTTTTCCATTCACGCCTTGCAACACATTGTCCAAATTGGTATGCGCTGCATAAATGGCAATATCGTTTTTGATGGCTTTTGCCACGCAACGTTGTACTTCATTTTGTCCTACCAACCGTTTTATTCCACTAAAAATGAGTGGATGATGAGAGATTATCAGATTGCAGTTTTTCTTAATTGCCTCATCAATAACTTCTTCGGTAATGTCTATAGTAGCTAAAACTCCAATAACTTCCAGTTGCGAATTTCCCACAAGAAGTCCGGCGTTGTCATAGCTTTCTTGCAATGCCAGCGGTGCCACTTTTTCAATAAGGTTGCAAATAGATTGTACGTTCATGGTAAATGATAACCCCTATCCGCTAAAGGGGAACTAGGTTAGAATTGGTTATAATATTTTCTTTCTTCTTTTCAAGCAACTATTAGGTAAAATAAAGCTTGCATCATTCCCCTTTAGGTCCCGATAGCTATCAGGCTAGGGGCTCTTTTTCTTTTTCTTCTTCTTCCTCCACCTTCACAAACTCTGTCATTTGGGCCTGTACAAGAATATTGTACCAAGTAATTAATTTACGAATATCACTTGGATAAACGCGGTCGCGATCGTATTCTGGTAGCACTTCCAACATAAAATTGCGAAGCAAATCGTTTGAAGCTTTTGTGTCAATAGAACAAATTGCTCCATTTTCTTTCGTCTTTACATTTTCCAAAACCTGACCTAATGGAACTTCGGCATCTTCGGTAAAAATAGCTATATCACCCAATGACACCACTTTATCTTTGGTGTAAGCAGGAATGCGTTTGTTATCAGTCAACGATTCTACAATCAACATGTTTTTTCCTTGAGAGATGAGTTTAAAAAGGCCTGGTTTACCAGGAATGGATAAGATTTCTTTTAGCATAATATATTTAATTCATAATTTATAATTTATAATTCATAATTTAAATATGAATTATAGTAATTTCATTTTAACGCAAAGTCTATGTAAATATTTTCAGAGGACAAATATAACAGCAATTCTTCTATTCTCAATTCGTATTTATGAATTGTGAATTATGAATTGATCAAGTTCTTTCAATGTAATTCGCCCTTCGTAAATGGCTTTTCCTGTAATTACGGCGGGTATTCCAGCTTCAAGTAATTGCTCAATATCTTGGATGGAACTTACACCACCACTGGCAATTAGATACATGCTTGGTTCTGCCAGTAACATTTTTTTATACAACTCTAGGGCTACACCTTGCAGCATGCCATCTTTGCTAATATCGGTACAAATTATTTTGTCGATGCCTTTGCTGATGTAGTTTTTTATAAATGGCAACAGTTCAAGCTCAGTTGTTTCTAACCAGCCTCCTACTGCAATTTTTTCATTTTTTACATCCGCACCCAATATAATTTTGTCTGCGCCATATTTATCTATCCACGACAGGAAAACTTCGGGATTTTTGACGGCTATACTCCCACCCGTTACCATGCTGGCACCACATTCAAAAGCAATGCGCAAATCGTCATCGGATTTTAATCCTCCGCCAAAATCCACAATCAAATTGGTACCGGAAGTAATTCTTTCCAACACCTGGTGATTAACAATATGATGCGCTTTGGCACCATCCAAATCCACCAAATGAAGTCTGCGAATACCTGCATCTGCAAACATTTTGGCCACCTCTAGCGGATTTTCGTTGTAAATAATTTTTTGAGCATAATCACCTTGAGCCAGGCGAACACATTTTCCATCAATCAGGTCGATGGCAGGAATAATTTCTATCACGGATTATAATAAATAACTTCTAACACCGATACTTACGGAAGTTTAGAGTAGATTAATGTCACTTTAAAAAAGGAAGAAAAAAAAGATTGTTTTACTGATATTAAAAAAGCCTATGCCTCTCCACCCCCAAAACCCATAGGCACGGGAGGAACAAATGTATTATCGGCAATTTTAATTTTACCATTTTGTTGTTCAAATTTGGTAATATTCTCTTGCATTGCAAAAAGTAAACGCTTGGCATGCTCGGGTGTAAGAATGATGCGCGATTTTACATGTGCTTTGGGAGTACCAGGCATGATGCGAACAAAATCGACCACAAACTCGGAAGTTGAATGTGAAATAATTGCCAAATTAGAATAAATACCTTCTGCTATTTCTTCCGAAAGTTCAATGTTTAATTGATTGTCTTGGGACTCCATGGTTGTTAATGATTATATTAAGTTTTATTTTTACAACAAAAAAAAGTTGGGTATAAGCAAATAAGAAATGCAATTCTGATAATATAAAATGTATATCTATTGAAAAAAGCAGATTAGACTTTAAATAGATTAAATTGGTACGCAATTAAAAGCAAGATGCTTAACACTAATGGAAAATCCCGAGAATCGGGAGTTCATTGAGAAACACTAACTACCCCTGATAGCTATAGGGGACACTAATTATTTTTCAACTAATAATAGAACACTAAGAATAAATAGTTCGTTATAAAAAAAAGATTTTTTTGAACGCAATCCACGATAGCTATCGTGAATTGCGTTTACTCTTTTATTTAGAATTAGATCAAACTCAGTTAAACTCAGATTTTAAGTTCTTGTATTTAAACAACATAGACACTTTTATAACGAACCAATGAGAATAAAACATAAATATTCTATAATGTGATAATTGTGCGCCTTAAAAAACATTTATGCTTTTTCTTAGTGCCCTTAAATTATCAAGCAATCCTAGTGGTGAGTTTTAATTCTTTGTCCCGCCCGCGATAGCTATCGGGGGCTATCGTGGATTGAATACTATAAACATTAAATCAATATAAACTCTATTTTTGAGATGCAAAAGTACAAATTATTACTGTTAATTATACTGCCAATAGTATTTATAATGTGAATATGCAAAACACAAAACACGAAACACCTTATGGTTTCATAACCACACCTTTGCTTTTTCGTCCATCTACTTTTATCACTATCGGTTTTTTAAACCGAACATGACGTATGTATTCCGATTCATAAACAGCGGGTTGTTCATTCAGAAAATCAATATCGAAAGTACCATCTTTTTGAAATGGATTGATGGTAAAATAAGAAACGCCAAAGGAAGTAAGATTCTGAAAAAAGTGTGTTCCCTGGCTTGGGTCGATGCGATAATGCGACAACCCCGACTCCACAATTACTTGGGCTTTGCTAATGTGCGGCCATTTTACAGGAATTCCCAGCCACGAATCGGCGGAACCCCATCGCCCTGGCCCAACTAGCACATAATGACGGTTTTCGTTGGTCATTAGCTTATTAACTTTTTCTATGTCATACACTATCAATTGATTTTTGGAGGCACTAAAAGCTTCAGGTTTTACATATACCAGGTCATATACATCACTGGTAATGCCATGACCCAAAGCACTATTGCAACTAATTATCGTATTTTCTTCGGGAATGGTTCCAATATTCTCCGAAATCATTTCTTTGCTATCCACAATGGGGCGAATTTGGAGAAAATAGAAAGTATGCTGTTTGGCTGGCGAATAATCCAAATTTACTGCAAACTCTATCTCAATAGGTCGTCCCATTTCAGTTTGTGAAATATGTAAAACTTCCTTCAGTATTTCGGCCAATGGAAAAACATTGTGTTGCAATATATTAGCAAAAGTGATAATTTTTCGTCCACCGTCGTACAGTCCGTCGTAAATTACCTGATCTTGAACATTAAAAGTGGAGGCAATAAAACGAAGTGTGCCGTCTTTTTCGGCCTCTGAAACCCTTAATTTCAACAGATTAAATCCGTCGTCAACCTGTGGAATAAACTGAGTTTGTGTTAAATCTAAAGCATTAAAGTAAGTTTGTGTTTCGCGCAGGGCAAAATCTAACGTACTGGTTTGAAGAATATTATTGGGAAAAGCAGGCGAAAAACGCAAAGTCTGACCTCCATCCACAATGTATTTTCCAAGTCCCATGGCAATGTTGGCAATACCATCCTCCGGTGTTTCTGCACCAATTGGATAATAATTGAGCGACCGCGCCACGCCCGAAAACGAAGGATAAAACCTTTCTCCATAAGCATTTCCGCAAATTTCTTGTAACACTATCGCCATTTTTTCTTCATCAATCACATTTTTGGTAGCCGTCATGTAAGCCTTGCTATCGTGATAAAATACCGAAGCGTAAACCGCTTTTATGGCCTCTATCACCATTTCCAGCATTAAGGTTTTGCTTTCGGCATTGTAGGGCACCATATAAGTTGAATAAATACCGGCAAATGGCTGATAATGTGAATCTTCGAGCAAGCTTGAGGAGCGAACGGCAATGGGCGAAGTGGTTACGCCCAAAAACGCGTGTAAATCGGCAATAATTCGTTTTGGCACACGGGCTTTAAGAAAATGTTGTAAAATCACTTCATCTTCAAGGTCTGATAAAGCAATGGGATAGAGATGATTCATCTCCATAAATTCCGAAAAATTATCCGTACAAAGCACTATTGTTTTGGGGATGGTAATTTGGGCATTTTCAAAATTATTCAGGCTATCATTTCGCTTAATCATAGCATCGATAAATGCCAAACCGCGTCCTTTGCCACCCAAAGAGCCATCGCCAATGCGCGCAAAATTAGAGTATTGGTCAAAACGGTCTCGCTGAAAAACGGCCACAACGCCTCTGTTCTTTACTTTTCGATAATGAACGATGGCATCAAAAATCACTTGCCGTACTTTAAGCAAATCACTCACATTGAAATTATCAATATTAATACTTTTCAGAAATTCGGCCAGCGGAAACATAGCCCTTGAATACAACCAACGTGAAATATTGTTGCGCGAAACATGATAGTAAAGCGATTCATTGCTAATTATGAATAACTTATCTTGCAACCCTCGCAAATTATGAATACGCGCTTCCTCCTCGCCCGTATCAGGATTAACAAAAATAAAATCTCCAAAGCCAAAATTGTCCGTTATTTTTTCACGCAGTTCGAGTGTCAAAGTTTTAGACATTTTATTCAAAAACACAGCGTTAACCGTATCGGCCAACATACGATTTTCCTCATCTGTAGATTCTACAATAAGTGGAATGTGCTTATCCGTTTTACGAATTTCTCGACACAAATTTATTCCCGCATGCTTATTTTTTTCGCCATTTTGCGGATAACTCACATCGGTTATAACGCCAAGCATATTGTGTTTGTATTTTTCGTAAATGGCCATTCCCTCTTCAAAAGTTCGTGCCAATAAAATTTTTGGTCGCCCTCGCATCCGCAACATTTGTTCGTGCTCATTGAGCGCTTCGGTCATAAAAGAGCGCGATTGCTTGAACACATATTTAAACAAATGCGGCACAATGGACGAATAAAAATGAATAGAATCTTCCACAAAGAGAATCACTTGTACACCCACCGAACTCACATCTTCATCCACATTCATGCGGTCTTCAATGAGTTTAATGATAGCCAGCAACAAATCAGAATTTCCGAGCCAGCTAAACACATAATCGATGGCACTTAAATCCTCATTGGCCAAGCGTTTAGACACAGATTTAGAAAACGGAGTGAGCAATACAATGGGTATATCCTGAAATTGATTTTTTACCTGCTTGGCCCATTCAAATGGATGGATATTATCGCCGCTAGGCATTGAAATTATCAATTCAAACGAACGCTCCCGTAGCAATGCGTTGGCTTCTTCTTCGTTGGAAACCAGCGTAAAACGGGGTGGATAACGCAGGTTGAGCGAAGTATATTCGTTGAACATTTGTTCGTCAATTCGCCCATCCTCTTCCAGCACAAAAGCATCGTATTTACTGGCATAAAGCAATACGTTAAAAATGCGACGTTTCATCAAATTAGCAAATGAAGTATCCTTAAAATATAGCTTCTTTATACTGGGAGTGTTCATAATGAATTAGTTTTATTTGATTGCATCCAATTATAGATTTACTGTTTTTCAATTTATAAATTTCAATTAGGCAAAAGTAATAAAACGCATTCAATAAAACATGTTTGGTATTTTTTAAATTGTATGTTTTTCTGTTTCTATACAACTTTAGTATTTATTCAATACAGTACGATTGATACAATTTCATTAAAATACAATTCAGAAATTGCATTAATTGAGTAATATCTATTATCTTTGTTTTATTTTTAAATCAAAAACAATAATAACAATGGAATTTAGCACCGTCATTAAACCCAAAGAAAAACTTTTTGACATCGATTTCAAAGAGCTGTGGAAGTACAGAGATTTGTTCTCCATGTTTGTAAAACGCGATATAATAACGCAATACAAGCAAACAATACTCGGCCCGGCGTGGTTTTTTATTCAACCTGCTATCACCACCATTATGTATATGGTAGTGTTTGGTGGCATTGCAAAAATTTCTACCGACGATTTGCCTCAACCCTTGTTTTATCTAGCTGGCATCGTTTGTTGGCAATATTTTGCCGATTGTTTGAATAAAACATCTTCCACATTTACGGCCAACCAAGGAATTTTTGGCAAAGTTTATTTTCCACGTCTCATTGTGCCTTTGTCAACCGTGGCTTCGGGATTGGTACGTATGGCTATTCAGTTTTTGATGTTTGCGGCAGTTTACATTTATTATATTTTCTCGGGGGTGGGTATAGCTCCTAATGTTTATATTCTTTTACTGCCAGTTCTCATCATTATGCTTGCAGGATTGTCATTAGGATTTGGAATTATTATTTCGTCAATGACAACAAAATACCGCGATTTAACGCTGCTATTTACTTTTATTGTACAACTGTGGATGTATGCCACGCCAATTATTTACCCTTTGAGCACCATGTCGCCAAACAAACAATGGATAATGGCCATCAATCCAGTAACTTCTATTGTTGAAACTTTTAAATACGGCACAATGGGTGTTGGCACTTTTAGCTGGGGAATGTTGGGCTATAGTTTTATGTTTATGGTGGTGCTAATGTCTATCGGAATAGTGGTATTCAATAAAGTACAACGGAGTTTTATGGATACTGTGTGAGAAATTATTGGGATTTTATCTCTATCCAAACTTATTAAATACTAGAACTTTACACGTTGATTCAATAGAGAAATTCTGTTGATTGAACGTGTAAAGTTTTTTTTATTTCAATGCCAACCTGCATTTTATTGGAAAATGATCGGAAGAAGAAGAAGTATTACTAATAATACCAATTTCAAAATCTATTACATCAAAATTATCATCGTAAAAAATATAATCCAGCCTAAGTTTATATAATGAGGAATTAAACGTACTTCCAAACTCAGTACCATATTTTGCAAAAGCATCATTTAATTCACCCTTCATTTTAGTATAACTGTAGGATATGGGAACGTCATTAAAATCGCCACAAACTATCTTTTTATAGGGAGTGGATTGAATAACCTCAGCAACTTTATCGGCTTGATTTGCTCTTACAGGATAAGCGACACTCAATTTTTGAGAAAAATACTTGCTTGTATTTATCAATTCTTTTGACACAAAATTATCTTTTAACTGTTGGGCTAGCAGCATATCATTTCCTGTAAACCGATTGGATTCCAAATGATTATTAAAAACCCTTATGGTATCTTCATTAACAACAATATCTGAATAAATAGAGGCATTGAAAATTGAAGTATATTCAATCCGTTCATTCTTGATAATCGGATATTTAGAAAAAATGGCTAAACCCGTTTTAGTTTCAATGTATTCGCCATCAAATTTGATATATTTGTAAGGATAGTTTTTAAATAAAGAATCAACATCATTTGCAGTCAAAAATGCCTTGTCCCTCCTCACATAATACTCCTGAATACAAATAATATCGGCATTAGAGCTGAGCAAATATTCAATCACTTGATTAGGATGATGTTTTAAATGCTTTTGTGTTGTTCCGTTCATCATTGTATTATAAGATACTACTACCAATGATTTTGATACTGGATTAGTTTTGATTTTGCCAAAATGAATTGGATATACTGTAGCTATTTGTGGGTAAGAAATAATTATTGCAATCAATGAAATAAGAAAAAACCACCGACGAAGTACGCCCCATATCACTATAAAACAGAAATTGATGAGTACAATGACAGGAAATGTCAATGAAAAATAAATAGGGAGTTCAAATTTAACGGGACTAATATAACCGCCTAGTAATGATAAAGAAATAGCAATAACAGAAAATATATTTAATGTAAGCAGAATATTATTTGCTGTTGATTTATTGAACATAATTCATATTGTAAAATGTATAAAAGTATGCTGGTTTATTAGTTATTTAATTGATTTTTGGGATTGTAAAACTAAATTGGCTCAATTATATCCCAACTAAAAATTTCAAAAGCTCGTTATTCATTTGAACAACAAGCTTTTAATTGGTTTTAGTGGAGCTGGAGGGAGTCGAACCCTCGTCCAAACAAGGAAATAATACGCCTTCTACATGTTTATCTTCGCTTAGGTTTTCGAGCGTGGGCAAGACCGAAGCCACCAATCCGCGCCTTATCCTTTTTGTTTCATCGCGCCTCCAAGGCTAAGCGCAACTATCCCCGATTTAGCTGCATCTCCATATCAAATCGCCTCGAGGAGAGGGCATTTGGGAAATGTCTCGT
>JAIFKQ010000126.1 GCA_020049515.1 Paludibacter sp.
AGATGGAGCTACTGAATTTATTGAATTAGGTCCTGGAGATGTTTTGAAAGGACTTGTAAAGAAAATTAGCCCTGAAATGATAGTTGGATAAATTATAATCCAATTAAAGCTACAAAAAAAAAGATGCAAAGAAAAGTATTTCTAAGCATCTTTTTTATTGGGTAATTATTTCATTTTAGTAAATTATTGACCTCAATTTTCAATACAGGTAAATGTCTAACAATTGTTCCCCAAATAATCTCGTTATCAATTTTATCATATCCATGAATCACTCTATTTCTCATGCTGATAATTTGTTTTTTACTTGATATATTGATTGTTGAGTCTAACTTATCAATGCGATTCAATGCTTCACCAATGATTTCAAATTCACGCTCGATTGCTCGTCGTAACATCTTGTCAGCTAAATAAACATTAAAATCACGTTTATCACCAAGATAATTTTCAATGGAAGTGATAGACTCGTGAATATCGAACAAAAACTTCTTGATTTCAATTTCCATATAGTAATGTTTTTGTTTTGTTTATTGAATCAATAAAATAAGGATTCGACAAGGATTTTTCAGTAACTAAATCAACTTGTCGTTGAAAAAGATTTTCAAATTGATCGGCTAAATCAAAATAGGCATCTGCATAATCTCCGTAATACATCGCTTTTATTATTGAATTTATCAGTACATACTGATCCAAAAGCGAATAATGATTTCACATTATGAGTCATACATAAAGTGTTGATTTTATCCTGGTTGTCCGTTATAAGTTTTTGCATAATCAATGAATTTGAAGATAAAAAAAAATAAAGTCATTTACATCGTTGCAAAGATAAGGATTTTTTTATATGTTCATCTTATATCAATAGTAGTAATTTTGAATGAATTCCAAAATAATAGTCTAATATATAATAGGATGAGTAAAAACAAATACAGCTTATAGTATTTATATGCTTAATTATAGAGTTTTTTTTGTACTTTTGTTCAAGAAATTATATCTATTTCATTTTACCTATGAAACTTATCAAAATAAATAAAGACAGAATATTTACTTTGTGTAAATTACACTAAGTAAAGCGTTTATTTATTTTGGGGTCTGTTCTAACAAATAAATTCAACAAAATTTGCGATGTTGAATTAATAGTTGATTTTGAGGATGTTGACTTATATATGTATGCTGATAATTATTTTGATTTTAAAATAGCTTTAGAACAATTATTTCATCGTAAAGTAGATTTACTGGAAGAAAAAGCAATAAAAAATCCTTATTTAAAACAATCGATTGACACAACAAAACAACTGATTTATGGATAAAGAAATATAAATTATTAATTGATTGATCATTACTTAAAAATTACTAAGTTACAACTTATTGAAAAATAAATAATTATGTTCAGAACACACACTTGCGGCGAGTTACGTATTGCCAATGTAGGACAAAAACCAACTTTGGCGGGATGGGTGCAGCGTACCCGAAGAATGGGCGGAATGACTTTCGTGGATATTCGTGACCGTTACGGCATCACACAATTGGTATTGAATCAGGACGTTAATGCCGAATTATTTGAAATTGCCAACAAGCTTGGTCGCGAATTCGTTATTCAGGTAACCGGTGAAGTGGCCGAACGCAGCAACAAAAATGCAAATATGGAAACCGGCGATGTAGAAATCCTTGTTTCTGAATTGAATATACTCAACGAGTCGAAAACACCGCCGTTTACCATAGAGGATAACACCGATGGAGGCGACGATATTCGCATGAAATACCGTTATTTGGATTTGCGACGCAATGCAGTGCGCCAAAACCTTGAATTGCGCCATTCTATTGCTTTCGAAACACGTCGTTACCTCGACAATATGGACTTTTTGGAAGTGGAAACGCCTGTGCTTATTGGTTCTACGCCAGAAGGAGCCCGCGATTTTGTGGTTCCATCGCGCATGAATCCAGGTCAGTTTTACGCTTTGCCACAATCACCACAATTGTTCAAACAATTGCTCATGGTGTCGGGCTTTGATCGTTATTTCCAGATCGTTAAGTGTTTCCGTGACGAGGATTTACGTGCCGACCGTCAACCTGAGTTTACGCAAATAGACTGTGAAATGGCTTTTGTTGACCAAGAGGATGTGTTGAATATCTTTGAGGGAATGATGAAACACCTTTTCAAGTTTGTAAAAAACATTGATTTCACCGAAGCATTTCCACGCATGACATGGGCCGACGGTATGAAATACTATGGTTCTGATAAACCAGACATTCGTTTCGACATGAAATTTGTAGAAGTGAAAGAAGTGGTATCGGGTCATAATTTTGTGGTGTTTGATTCTTCTCCTTATGTAGCTGGAATCTGTGCCGCTGGATGTGCCGGATATACCCGCAAGCAGTTGGACGAATTGACCGATTTTGTAAAACGTCCACAAATAGGAGCGAAGGGGTTGGTGTATATTCGTTGCGAAGCGGACGGTACTTTCAAGTCTTCGGTAGATAAATTCTATGCTCCTGAAGATTTAAAACTAATTGCTGCCCATTTCAACGCACAACCTGGTGATTTGATACTGTTGATGTCCGGTGAAATGCGGAAAACCCAAAAAGCCTTGTGCGAATTGCGCTTGGAAATAGGAGCGAGGTTAGGGCTTCGTGACAAAAATGTGTTTGCTCCACTGTGGATTATTGATTTCCCACTCTTTGAATATGACGAAGAAACAGACCGCTATTATGCTATGCACCACCCATTTACATCTCCAATGCTTGAAGACCTACCATTGTTGCAAACCAACAAAGGAGCAGTTCGTTCCAATGCGTATGACATGGTGGTAAATGGTGTGGAGTTGGGTGGAGGTTCTATCCGTATTCACGACCGGGCAGTGCAACAAGAGATGTTCCATCACCTTGGTTTTACGCCCGAAAAAGCTGAAGCACAGTTTGGATTCTTGATGAGTGCTTTCCAATATGGTGCACCGCCTCACGGTGGATTAGCCTTTGGTTTGGACCGTTTGGTTTCGCTTTTTGCAGGGTTGGACAGTATCCGCGATTGTATTGCTTTCCCCAAAAATAATTCGGGACGTGACGTAATGATGGATGCACCGGCTGTATTGGATCAATCACAATTGGATGAATTAGCAATAATAATTGACTCGAACAAAGCAATAGGTTATAATCAAGAAATAAAAAATTATTTAGAAAGTCACGGTGATGATAAATAATTTTCAATGAAAAGAAAAGCCACTAAATAATAATGTTTAGTGGCTTTTTTTATTTCGTTCTATGACCCCCAAACCCCCTAATAGGGGCCTCAGACAAAGTTTCCTTCTTTTTTCAATAAAAATAAAGAAAAGAACGCTGATTTATTAAGCTAAACAATTAACTACTAACTGTCAACTATCCACTAAAATTATCCTTTTTTCAAGAAGCAGCATTTCAGCACAAAGCTGGTGCCATCTATCTTGCAATCAACTTCTTCGTGGTCGTCGGTGAGGCGAATGCTCTTTACTTTGGTGCCACGTTTCAGTACCAATGACGAACCACGTACCTTCAAATCTTTTATCAGCGTAACACTGTCATTGTTTAACAATTCTGTGCCATTACTATCCCTGGGCGTTTTATCATCTAATTCTTCAACATTTGTTTCTTTGCTAAATTCGTGACTGCAATCTGGACAAATGTATAACATACTCGACGAATCGAAGTAAGTATTTTCCATTCCACACTTAGGACATTTCGGATCATTATTCATTTATGTATTTTTTGTTTGAGCGGCAAAAGTACTGCTTTCAAAGCAATTCTACAAATGTTCTTTTTTTTTGATTCTTTGCTTAAGGGGAGTCAATTTTGTATTTGGTAGGAAATAGACAAATGCTACTATACATAATATAAATTATAGGAAAATTTAATCAGTAATCAAATCGTTAAATAATAAAATAAAGTAGCGAAATCGCCATTTTCATTGATTCTAAATCTTAATCTAGCTAATTACCGTTTGCTTAAAAACTTTAATAAAAAGTATGCTACGATAATTCAACTTTTAATTTTTTGAACGCAAACGGAGTATTCAAGAGCGCTAAGACGCAAAGCATTGATATTCAATATAAATAACCATTAATACATCATTCTTCTTGGCATACAAAGGCTGCTCAATATTAATACAACGAAAATACAATACCAATTATATTTAAGGTGCTAGTCTTTCTATATTCCACTCACCACATACTTTCGAGAATAAAAGTCTGTCGTGCAATCGGTTGGGTCGTCCTTGCCAAAACTCGAAAGAAATGGGTTTTACTACGTATCCACCCCAATGTGGAGGCTTTGGTATAGAACTTCCAAATTTCTCTTGATAATACTTAAACTGTTGTTCCAAAAAATCTTTCGAGCGAATAACTTGACTTTGCGGTGAAGCCCAAGCTCCGAGTTGACTATCGAGAGGTCGTGATTGAAAATAGGCAGTAGAAATTAGTTCGCTAATTTTTTTTACAGTTCCTACAATTCGCACTTGTCGCTCTAAAGCGGGCCAGAAAAATAACAGTGAGACTTGATTATTTTGAGACATTTGATGCGCTTTATGTCCTTCGTAATTGGTATAAAAAACAAAGCCTTTGGTAGTAAGTTCCTTCAATAATACAACCCTCGAATGTGGCTGTGAATTTTTATCTACGGTAGAAAGAACCATTGCAGTAGGTTCAAGTTGCTCACTTTCTATAACTTCTTGTAGCCACAAATCAAATTGGTCGTAAGGATTAGAAAGTGCGTTCTGTTCGTCGAGCGAAGAAAAAATGTATTGTTTCCGAATATCGCGAAGCATATCTATTTACTATTTATTTTTTGATAATTAAAATACTTTATAAAGTTTTTTATAGTTCTCCGATAATATATAAATAAAATTAAACATCTATAAAATTGTTATTTTTACGCTTTATTTCAATAACTCATTTCCACAATTTTTTCCACATCGGCCGGTGTTAGGCTTTGACGTTCACCCATTTTTACCCAGCCACGTTCGTTAAAACGCTTGGCTACATTTTGTGCAGTACCCTCATAATTATCAGTATATTTTGATAATTTGGTATTTACATCCAATGAGTGGAAAAAATTAACAGTAGCTTCGATGGCATTTTGGGCTTTTTCTTCCATTGTGCCGTTTGAAATTCCCCATACTCGCTCTCCATATTGTGCTAGTTTTTGTTTTTTGTTTTCAAAATTATATCTGTAATGGCTTGGAGCAATGATGGCAAGTGTACGGGCGTGATCAATACCAAACTGCGATGTCAATTCATGACCCATCATGTGTACCGCCCAGTCTTGAGGAACTCCGCATCCAATTAAACCATTCAAAGCCATTGTAGCACACCACATTAAGTTAGACATAGCATCATAATTGGCTGGATTTTCATAAGCTTTTGGTCCCTCTTCTATCAAAGTTTGCAATATCGATTCGGCAAATCTATCTACCAAAGGCGCATTGGCTGGATAGGTCATATATTGCTCCATGGTATGCATAAAAGCATCCACTACCCCATTGGCCACCTGGTGTTTGGGTAAGGTGGCAGCTGCCTCAGGCAACAAAAATGAAAACTGCGGGAAGGTATGTGGACTCCCAAAAGCTAGTTTTTCATTGGTAGAATTTCGTTCAATAACAGAGCCCGAATTCATTTCAGAACCTGTAGCTGGCAAAGTTAACACCGCTCCAAAAGGTAGTGCAGCTTTCACTGGTGAGCGTTTCGATAAAATATCCCAAGGATCGCCTTGGGCATAAAGTGCTGCTGCCGCAATAAATTTGGTTGCATCAATTACAGACCCACCACCTACTGCAAGTAAAAAATCAATTTTCTGGAGTTTAATAATATCCACTGCTTTCATAGCAGTCTCGTATCTTGGATTTGGTTCTATACCACTAAACTCATGTACGTTGTGATTTTTTAAAGCCTCCTTTATTGAATCGTAAACACCATTTTTTAAGATACTACCACCGCCATAAATCAATAAAATATTTTTATCTAAGGGGATATTTTTGGTCAATTTTACCAATTGTCCTTTTCCAAAAATGATTTTTACTGGATTAGAAAATTCAAAGTTATTCATATTTGTATATTAATGAGTTGATTTGTGTGTTTTTTAATTATAAATTTAGATGTTATTAATAATGGTTCGTTATAAAAGTATCTATTACATTTAAATACAACAACTTACCAACTTTAAAACGAACTATTGATTAAAGTACTATTTAATTGTAAACTATTGAACCTCATTTGTTTCGTTATTCTATTTTTCAAAGTAGCATTTATAACCATAGTTTAATACAGTTTTAAAACATGATAAATGAATGATAGTTCATTTATTGGTTTTTTTTGTAATTTTCAATTTAAAAAAACTCGAAACAAATCAGATACCAAAAAAAAACAGATAATTTCATTTGGTATTATTAAATTTCTTTTAGTCTTCTTATAGTAAAAACACTCCAATTTGTAGGGTTTACCCTCGTTTTTATAGTGTAAACCCTATAGTAATTTAACTAGACTTATACTATTTTTGCAAACCCTAAAGTAGGTTTCATTTAAACCAAATTTGATTTTAAATTTAAATTTTTATACTAAAATTTTTATTTGTACTTTCGCATCAAAAAAAAGTAAATTTTGGAGCAATATCATTGGATTATTGTTAAATACCAATCAACAAAACTTAACATACATTGCTTTAATTATATTGTGATAGAGTTATTATATTTTACAATGCCGAAAAGGAAATCGGAAACATGAATAGTACTGATAATAAGACAAATACTACTAAAAACATAGTTATGAAGTTGGTTCAAAATGAGAAATGTATCTCAAGCTCAGATTCATCCATATCAGACTTGATAAGTACTATACATGTGCTAGAAGCTCAACAGTTAGAGATGCAACTCCAAATCAAATCGCTACGTTTGGTAAAAGAGCAAGCTGAAAACTCCGCCCAAAAATATGCTGAATTATATGATTTTGCACCATCGGCATATTTCACAATATCGTACTCAGGTAAAATAATTGATTCTAATATTATTGGTTATCAAATACTTGGTAAAAATAATATGCAACTTAATGATAGATTATTTATAAATTTTGTTTGCGATGACAGTATCCCAATTTTCAATACATTTTTACAACATATCTTTATTGATAAAAACATAACTACCTGTGAATTAAAGCTGAAAGTTTCAGATAATGCTCCAATTCTTGTACAACTCACAGGTAAATTGGCCAACAATTCAGAAAACTGCTTAATAACGGTAATGAATATTGCTGAAATAAAAAAGTCGGCCGAATTAAATGAAACTTTATTGGCATCCCTCCCCTACCCTGCCATGTATATTAAAAGAGCCGACCGAATTGTATTGGATGCAAACAAAGCAGCCTTAGATATGGGTGTGAAAATAGGTGGACATTGCTGGCGAGAGTTTGGAAAAACAGAGCATATTTCGGCACAATTTAAAAGAAAGATATCGAATTATCCGAATACTGTACCGAGTAAATATGAAGTAAGATGTACGTTTTGTCAGGCTGAGAAGTGCTTTTCGGAGTCAACTGAACAAAATAATAGGGAAATTCAAGCATTAAATAAAACATGGAATGCTTACTGGATAAAAATTAACGAGGAGGTATTTCTTCATTTTGCCATTGATATTACTTTAGAAAAGCAAGCCATTGAAGAGAGGGAGTTTTTGATGGCATCTATAGATAATACGAATAACATTGTGGTAGTGAAGGATCTGGATTTAAAAGTGGTAGCGGCCAACAAAGGTTTTCTCGACATTATTGGAAAGAAGTTTTTGCGGGAAGTTGTTGGAAAAACCGATGCTGAAATCTTTGATGTATCCCCAAATTCTGAACCAGTACGTTCATATATGAGGGATGATGAGCAGGTTCAAAAATTAGAAAAAGGTGACTATATATTAAAAGAGGAATTTATAATACTTCCAAATGGAGATTATAGGGAAATTTTGACAAAAAAATATCCAATTTTTAATGGTGCAGGAAAAGTATTTTGTACTGGAAGTGTATCATTAGACATTACTGAAAGAAAAAAAGGAGAAGCTGCGCTACATAAAAGAGATCAAATACTTAAAAGTATTTTAGACCAATTTCCGGGTGAAATTTTTTGGAAGGATAAAGAGTCAAAATACCTAGGCTGCAATGAGTTGTTTGTACGAGGAATAGGATTAAAATCGAGGTCAGAAATAGTTGGCAAAACGGATTTTGATTTTTTAAAGGATATAAAAAAGGCTGAGAATTACCATGCCGAAGATTGCGAAATTATAGAAACAGGTAAGCAAAATTTGCACAAGATAGAAATGAAACAGCATCAGAATGGTGAGCAATCTTGGTTCGACTCAAGTAAAATTCCGCTTCGTGACACTCAAGGAAATATTATTGGAATTTTGGGAGTTTTTACCGATATTACAGATCGAAAATTAGCTGAAGATGGTTTAAGAAAATCGGAAGAAAAGTACAGAGAGCTGATCGAAAATAGCAAAGATATTGTTTATATATTAAATTCCAATGGGATTTTTACCTTTGTATCAAATGCTTGGACAGTATTATTGGGACATCCTGAAAGTGAGGTAGTTGGGAAATCCTATGAAGAGTTTGTACATCCAGATGACAGAAAGAAATGTGAAGAATATGTTTTAAAAGCAATACTTAAAGAAGACAGGCAAGATTGGGTTGAATACCGTGTTAGAAACCTTTATGGAGAGTGGAAATGGCATAGATCAAGTGGTGTAGCAAAAAAGGATAAGGATGGCAATATTATCCATTTTGAAGGCATTGCTACTGATATTACTGAACGAAAAATTGGCGAATTAAAATTGCAAGAAAGTGAGAAAAGCTATCGGTATTTATTTGCACACAATCCGCAACCTATGTGGATAATTGATTTTGTAACGCTTGCATTTTTAGAAGTTAATACAGCGGCAGTAAATCAATATGGGTATTCGGTGGAAGAATTTAAAACAATGAAATTGACAAATATTCAACTTCATAAAAATTCAATTGCACCACACAAAAAATTAAATAAAGATAAACAAGCATATCATTTATCACTAGAAGCAAAACACAAGACTAAAACTGGAAAAATTATTTTGGTTGAAATAACCTCACATGCAGTAAATTATGATGGAAGAAATGCCAGACACATTTTAGCAAATGACATTACAGAAAGAAAATTGGCTGAAGAAAAATTAAAGCATCTAAACGAAAAGTTGGAAGATAGGGTGAGAGAAAGAACAGCAGAGCTATCAAATTCAAACATATCGTTAAAACTTGCGGAAGAAAAATTTAGAACTGTAGCTGATTTTACGTACGGTTGGGAGTACTGGATAAACGATGTGGAGGAAATTTTATATATGTCGCCATCTGCCGAAAAATTAACAGGTTATACGGCGCAAGAGTTTATTAATGACCCAAAACTGTTAGATAAAATTGTTTTTGAAAATGATAGAGATAATTGGGAAAGTCATAAAAAATCAGTATATTTTATCAAAAAAAAGAAAAGGCATGCTGAGATAATTTATAGAATTGTAAAAAAGAACGGAGATGTCAGGTGGATAAGTTCGGTTTGTAGAAGTGTCGCTATAAACGGTAAGTATATGGGAATGAGAGTTTCTAACTTAAATGTGACTCAAAAAGTGAAGGCGGAAAGTGAACTTTTGAAAGTGACTGTGAATGTAGAGGAGCGTGAAAGAAATAGGTTTTCGAGGGAATTGCATGATGGCATGAGCCCTTTACTTTCTACCATTAAGCTTTACTTTCAATGGTTATCGGAAACAAATGATCCCGAAAAAATAAAGATCATTACACAAAAAGGAAATGCAAATATAGAAAGTGCTATTCAAAGTTCGCGTGAAATAGCGCGAGGATTGAGCACACAGAATTTAAAAAAGTTTGGCTATGTTGACACTATTACGGACTTTACGGAAAGATTAAATGATACAAATAAAATAAAAATCAACTTTACGTCTAATACCAATGAAAGATTTGATAATTTTATAGAAACTACACTTTATAGGATTAGTACAGAGTTAATTAAAAATACAATTACTTATGCCAAAGCTACTTTAGTAAACATTAATTTTAACTTTAACAGAGCGAAAAAATCAATTCAGTTTACTTATTCTGATAATGGTATTGGCTTTGATTTATTAAGTACTGAAAATAACAATAAAGGCATGGGAGTAATGAATATTCAGCAAAGGATTAAGAGCTTGAGGGGTAAATTTAAGCTTAAATCGAAAATTGGAAATGGAATGAACGTTACTATAGAACTACCGATTGACGAAGTTTAACAGTTATATTTTTCATAGCTTACGAAAACTTATGTTGGTATTTTGAAAATATAAAATCTGTTATAATCATTTGATTTACAATTAAATATAATAAAATGTATTGCCAATTTATTAGGCACAACTAGTAACAAATAAAGTGCAATTTAAATATATATAGTTTACCCTTTCATTAAATAGTAGTTCACACTAGTGGATTTTACTAGATAATGAACTAATTTTGCATTACCTAATTACTATATTATTTATAGGAATAAGAGAAATGTATCGTTTTTTTTTCAAAATGAATGGTTTAAGAAATATCTAACTAATATTTTTACAAATTAATGGGCTAACATTATTCTGTATTTTACAAAACAAGAGGAATTAACATACAAATATTAATCGGTACTTTTTTTTAAGATATACCATATTTATGTAGTGTATAATGCATTATTTCTATTGAAAAAAATTGATTGAAATGTAGTTTAAATTATTTTCAAGTTTTATTTTACTAAAGTAGAACTATAAAAAAAACAAAAAATGAATCAAAGTAAGATTATCATTGTAGATGACCATTTATTATTCCGCGAGGGAATGAAACTTCTGATTGAAAAAGAAGGAATGGGTCAGGTAATAGCAGAGGCTGAAAATGGTAAGGTATTTCTTGATTTGCTTCTTGATTTAAAACCAGATTTGGTTTTGATGGATATAGAAATGCCTATAATGAATGGATTGGAGGCAACATTAAAAGCTAAAGCAATAAGACCAGATTTAAAGATTCTGGTGCTAACAATGCTCAGCGAAAAGGATAACTATACAGAAATGATTAATGCTGGAGCCATGGGTTTTGTGCTTAAAACCTCTGGAAAACAAGAGCTAGAAAGAGCTGTTAAAAGGGTTATTAGTGGCGAAAGTTATTTTTCGAACGAACTACTACGTCAGATTATACTTAATATTGGAAAACAACCTACCAATACTAATAGCAAAATAACTACCAGTTACGACTTTACGGAAAGAGAACTTGAAATTTTAAAATACTTTTGTGAAGGACTCACAGCCAGCGAAATAGCTGAAAAACTTTTTAGGAGTGTAAAGACTATTGAAGCGCATCGTTCCAAATTATTGGAAAAAACGAATACAAAACATACTATTAATTTAGTGTTGTTCGCCATTAAAAATAAGTATGTAACTATTTAATAAGAATGATTTTGTCCTTTTTTTTTAATAGCATTTAAATGAGTTTCGTATAACTTAGAAAAAAAACCATCACAAACAATAGGAAACAATTATGAGTGTAATTATTATTGGCAGTTTTGCCGAGTTTGAAAAATTCGTAGGTCAAGATTTAGGAGTTTCGGATTATATCACCATTTCTCAGGAACAAATCAATTTGTTTGCCGATGCCACGTTGGATCATCAATGGATACATGTGGACGCTGAAAGAGCAAAAACTGAGAGTCCGTTCAAGAGTACTATTGCTCATGGATTCTTAAATTTATCGGTTATGCCACACTTGTGGGATCAAATTGTGGAAGTGCACAACTCTAAACTTACTGTGAATTATGGCATTGAGAAGCTGCGGTTTAATCAACCAGTATTGGTGGGAAGCGAAGTGAGATTGAAGGCCAAACTTCATTCATTAGTTAATTTGAGAGGAACTACCAAAGCTGAAATTCAAGTAGTGTTGGAAATAAAAGACAATAAGAAATCGGCATTGGAAGCCATAATTGTTTTCTTGTATCATTTTCAATAAATATTGATCTAAATTGCTTACATACAGACATTTGTGATAAAAAAAACGCAATATTATAATATCGTTGGATATTTATTATTGCGTTTTTTGTTTTAATAATTGCTGATTAAAAATTATTTCTTTGGTTTCTTTTTCAAAGCAATTTCAATTGCCGCCTGAACTAACGGCTCCATAACTTTATAACCTTCAATGCTGCAATGCACGCCATCGGTTGTTAGTTCCGTTTTCATTCCATTCCCTTCATTTGCCATTGGGGTGAAATAATCAAGGTAAATAATACCCTTTTTATTGCAATAATTTTTAATCATCTCATTTAACTTCGGAATTTTCAGATTTGGTTCCAATCCTTTTCTCCAAGGGTAATCGAAAGCAGGCAAAACCGAACACAATACTACCTGAATACCATTTGCATTGGCTATTTCAGCCATAGAAGCAAGATTATCAGCAATCATTTCGAGAGTTGAAGGACCAGTATTTCCAGCAATATCGTTTGTTCCAGCCAGAATTACCACCACATTGGGTTGCAATGCAATTACATCCTGACGAAAACGCACCAACATTTGAGTTGTAGTTTGTCCGCTGATTCCGCGACAAATATATGGATTTTTGGAGAAAAACTCGGGTCGATTTTCTTTCCATTGTTGTGTAATGGAATTTCCCATAAAAACGACACGATTCTCATCCTTCACCGAAACGGTGATAGCAGTATTTTCATCCTGATAACGCTTTAGGTTGGCCCAATCTTGCGCATTAACATTAAACAAAGAAAAGAGGAATGAGAACATAGTAAACACTTTAAGCAAATTGTTAGTATTCATATTATTGATTTTAAAATTTATACAAAAAATATCCATTATGATTTATAATCACTCATCATAATGGTTTGGATGGTCACTTTTTCTTTATTATCTATTTTAAGCATACAGTTTTGAATGCGTTTACGAAATTTCCAACAAGTCATTTGGTTCAAACCCAACTGGTCGGAATAATTATAGGATGAAAATTCATTATTGAGTACACATACATTGTAAGCAATAAAAAACGCTTTATTGATGGGGAATTTAATATTGTGAAATAAGGTATGCGCCGTAGCAGACTCCTCTGTTTTGCAACGTGTGCAGCGACGAGAGGATGGAGATTTTCCGTCGCAATAATTGGTATGACCGCATTTACGACACACAAAACCGCTTTCCCATTTAATATCAGCAATGAATTTCAGTGCTTTATCACCATCCCGAGAAAGTTCTTCGGCCATTTCGGTTGATATTTCGTTTTTAAACAGCATGTTATCAGATATTATTGTATATTTAAAAAAATAATTTCTGCAAAGATAATAAAAAAATAATTAGTGATGCTATTGTAATATGAAATTATTGTTTTTACCTTTTGCAGCGCTATAAAAATCTTCATCAATCAACAAAAACCCAGAAATGGATGAAATTATTTTGAGTCAAAGTATTGTAGATTAAAAATAAAAGTGTAATTTTGCAGTTCATTTCGGAAAAGGTTAACAAGAAGCAATGTCTATTGGCATCTCACCTATCCGATGTAATCCGAAAAGTTATTCAAAAAATGTACGCAATCGTAGAGATTTTGGGACAGCAGTTCAAGGTAGAAGCCGGAAAAAGACTGTATATCCATCGCATGAATGAAGCCGACCGAGGCGCAGAATTAGAGTTTGACAAAGTATTATTGCTCGACAACGATGGAACCGTTACCGTAGGTGCTCCAGTTGTAGCAGGTGCAAAAATCGTTTGTGAAGTATTATCCCATGTACGTGGCGAAAAAGTAATCGTTTTCCATAAAAAACGTCGTAAAGGATACCGCAAACGCAACGGTCACCGTCAAGATTTTACAGAGTTATTTATCAAGGAAATTATTGTAGCTTAACCGAAAAAAATAGAAAAAGATGGCACATAAAAAAGGAGCTGGTAGCTCAAGAAACGGTCGTGAATCGGAAAGCAAAAGACTTGGCGTAAAAATTTACGGTGGACAATTTGCAAAAGCAGGTAACATCA
>JAIFKQ010000182.1 GCA_020049515.1 Paludibacter sp.
CAATGGCCTAAAATAATTTTATATTCTTTCGTTGTAACTTCTATTTTTACTATTTTCACAAATTTCATGGGGAGGGCTTATTTTGATAAATGGCCCATTATCTTACTAATTACATGCGTAGCTTATAGTATTTTTTTGTTTGCATTAGGGTATTTTGGCTACATGCAAAATCATACCGTAGCAATTATGGAGCAAGATGACTTTACCCCTCCCCTTAATGTAGGTGAAAATCAAAACGACAAAAAAATCAAAGCACGATTAATAAAATTATTTGAAAATGAACAGCTATATAAAAATCCGGATTTGAAAATAACCGACATCGTGATGAAACTAAATACCAACCGCACTTACATTTCTACACTCATTAATGAAGAATACGATTGTTCGTTCAGCACTTTTGTAAATCAATACAGAGTAGCAGAAGCAAAAAAAGCATTGTTAAGTGAAGAAAACTACAACTTTTCCATCGAACATATTTCAACGCTTGTTGGATTCGGTTCAATACATTCATTTATTCGAGTTTTCAAAGATGTTACAGGCACCACACCTGGGCGATATAGAGAAACAGCCTCAAAACAACCAATACTACAAAATTAAAGGTCAAAACAATATTTCGACCTGCAAATTTACGAATTGTCCTCAATTCTTTACCATTTGCACATTGCTTTTACCATTTGCACATCAGTTAACGCCCGAAGAAACATATCTTTGTGGCGTTATTTTTTTTGAAAAAATCATATTGACGAAAAGTCATTTCAGCTGAATGTCCAGAGCGTGGAAACATTATCCGCGCACACGAAGCCATCGTATTTACACCTTCGCAACGCGGAAAAACAGTATATGCATTCGCTCGCTGGGTAAACCGTAACGGTAAATTTGGACCCTGGAGCGGATTTGTAACAGCTACTATACCTTAATTTATCTTATTTTGTCGTTTACTTGTTTGTTTACACCCGGGCAGGAGCCTAAAACCTGCCCGGTTAATTAAAAAATACGGAAATGCCCGAAAATCCGAAAAAGAGTAGGGTGCGGAAGCCGAAAAGCTAGAGAGTAGGCAAAAAAACAAATTAGCACATCATGAGAAAATTAGTTTTCATTACAGGAGTATTGTCATTTTCGTTAGCCAGTGTGAGCATCATGTTTAAAACCTTGCATTTGCCAGGAGGAGCATTACTTATTTTAATAAGTACCATCATTTTTTCTTTGATATTTGTGCCTTGTGCGGGTGTATATTATTATAAGAAAGGAAATAAATAATTTTAAAAACGAGTCCACTCCGACAAGTCTTTTAACCATATAATATATTAATAATGAGATATTTGATTGTGTAATTAAAAAGTTTTTTGTAATTTAGTGGCTCAATAAAAAAGTTTGTTTTATGTTTAAAAAGTCATCTGAAGCAATTCAGTTTAACATATTTACTTCGCCGGCAGCCCTATTCTCAGGCAACACGCTTAAATTTTACGAAAACAAGAGTGCTTGGCATAATTTGTTCCGTCAACAGGTTACAATGCGTATTGATGAGGATATTTTTAGTCCATTATATTGTAATAATAATGGTGCACCTACCACTCATATTCGTACTTTGGTCGCTATGATGATTCTCAAAGAAGCAGATGGATTAAGTGATTCAAAGTTATTTGAAAGTTGTAGATTTAACATGTTAACTCGTAGTGCCTTAGGACTTTTAAATGTAGATGATTTAGTTCCAACAGAATCAACATACTACTTATTTCGTAAAAACATTTATGACTATACTAAAGCAGAAAATGAGAATTTATTTGATACTGTTTTTGCACAAATAACAAAAGACCAATGCATGGATTTAGATGTTAGTGGAAAACGTATTCGAATGGACAGCAAGCTATTAGGTAGCAATATTGCATGGCTAAGCCGTTATGAAATTATACATGAAACACTTCGATTGTTTTATAAAGAAGCCAAAGAATTAGGTAAAATAGATGTGGAAACTAAACAAAAATTAGATAATCTACTCCAATTTGAAGGAAATAAAGTGGTTTATACATGTACCACTGAGGAGGTAAAAACCAGACTTCAAGAACTTGGAGAATTAATATACAAGATATTACCTTTATATTCAGATATTTCCTTAGCACATTATGAAACACTTAAAAGGGTTTTCAACGATCAGTTTAATGTAGATGAAAACAAATTGGTTATAGGTCGCCGAAATGATGAAATATCTGCACAATCAGTTCAATCACCTCACGACACCACTTGTACCTATCGTGACAAAGATGGAAATAAAATCAAAGGATTCAGCATCGATGTAGTTGAAAGTTGTGATGATGAAAAGGCATTAAACCTTATTGGAAGAGTCGATGTAAGAACTGTAAGTACCCCTGATGTTGATTTTTTTGAAGATAACATTGAAGAAGCACAAGAGGTCTTTCCCGATAAAATTGAAAATGTGCATGTAGATGGTGCTTATCATAGTCCTAGTAATCAGCAATTTTGCCAAGACAATGGAATCAATATATTCCTTCATGCTATACAAGGGGCTAAGGGCAGATTCCAATTTTTCTTAATGGAAAATGGAGAGTATTCAATAATGGATACTCAAACCAACGAACTAATGCTGGCAACAAAATTTATCAGTAAAAATGATATTACTAAATGGCGTATTACGGTTGATGAAAAGTATCGCTATTTTACACAGCAATATATTGATAACTGTCTTATTAGAAGTAAAATAGAGGATACGCCTGTTGAAACATTACAAAAAAGGAATAATGTTGAAGCCACTGTTTTCCAATTAGGTTTTCATTATCCAAATGACAAGAGTAGATATAGAGGATTAATTAAACACCAAATGTGGGCAAATATGCGCGCCTTATGGGTGAATTTTGTCCGAATAGCAAAATTCATAGAACAAATATGTCAAAGAACGTTTTTTATTGCAAATAAATGGCTGATATGTCGCATTACAGCAATAATAATTATTTTTAAGTCCTTTGTGATGGCAATATTGCCGAATAATATACCGCTCCCCCAGAATATCCAAATCTCAGAGATTTGAAAAAATGGGTTATCAGAGTGGACTCAAAAACTAAATATACAAACAACAATGAAGAAACTAATCTTTCTAGCTGCCTTCGTGTGCAGCATGTGGACAGTACAAACAGTAGAAGCTCAAAATCCAATTACCACGTTGGAGCATGCAGGTAATACAACAGTATTTTACGGTCTAAATTCCTTGGTGGATGCTTACACAGCATCTGTTAATGGTGATGCACTTTATTTATCTACAGGCTACTTTACTTCACCTACTTCAATTACCAAAGGTATAAAAATTATTGGAGCTGGGCATTTCCCAGATTCTGTCAATGTGGCAAAACGGACTTTTATTCAAGGTGGACTAACCATTAATGCAGGTGCAGATAGTTTACGATTGGAGGGAATGTATATAAATGGCAATATTAATTATGCTGCAGCCAGTTCAATTAATTACGTGAAAGTAATTCGATGTAGATTAGGTAATGCAAATTTTCAATCAAATTCTCCTGCAGCTAGTAAGAATTATTGTTCCTATGAAGAATGTTTCATTGAAGGGTCAATTGATTACAGTTATTACGGTGTGAATTTATTGATTAGTCATTCAATTATATCTGGACAAATATATAATATTGAAAACACAGCACTAATTGACGGAAATATAATCTTATACAATTCTTGTCCATATTATTGTTATGCTGCCCTCAATTCAATTAAAAGCTCAGTTATAAGAAATAACATATTTATAATTACTTCAGGATCTTATTTACAGGGAAATTGCAATGGTAATATTTTCCACAATAATATAATTTTGCCTAATTCTGTTGACTATGGGATTAATTCTAATAATAACAATTATCCAAACATTGCTCAAGCGAATATCTTTGTAAACCAAACTGGATATTCAATTAATTATACACATGATTATCATTTAAAAAATGCCGCCACTTACATTGGTACTGACGGTACACAGGTCGGTTTATATGGCACAGCGACACCCTTTAAAGACAAAGGCGTACCTTCGAATCCTCAGATTCTCACCAAAACAGTAGGTACTCAAACCGATGCGAATGGTAACTTACAAATCAGCTTTACCGTAAAGGCACAAGACAGATAATGCTTAATTTGCATTACAATGACGTGATTTGGATTCCTCGATTTATTATAATCGAGGAATTTTAACCTGTCAATTTATTATCCCAATAGAATCAATTATTGGGAAAAATTTTTCATCATAAATCACTTTCTATTATATAAACTGTCATGAAAAGAGTCGGTCTTATCTGTTTGTTAGTATGTCTTACGATGTGTGGTTGGTCGCAAAAGCAAATCAACCAATATGAATATTGGTTTGACAATTCTTTTTCGTCAAAGAAGACTACCAGTATTACGCCTTCAGCAAGTTATGGCTTGTCAACTTCCATTCCAACATCTGATTTACCAACGGGTTTACATACTTTTCAGGTACGGTTTAAAGACAATAATAACGGATGGAGTGCCACCACCACGCAGTTTTTTGTAAAACAACCCGATGCTGCAAGCAAGGAAGCAAAAGTTGTAAAATATGAATATTGGTTTGATACCGATTACAGCAAAAAAACAGGACAATCCGTGTCATCTCAAAAAGATTTATCGTTAGTATCGTCAATAGCTACCAATTCGTTGCCTGTAGGGCTGCATACTTTCCAAATCCGTTTTCAGGAAGCTACAGGTGCATGGAGTTCAACCACTACGCAGTTTTTTGTAAAACAACCCGATGCTGCAAGCAAGGAAGCCAAAGTAGTAAAATATGAATATTGGTTTGATACCGATTACAGTAAAAAAACGGGACAATCCGTGTCATCTCAAAAAGATTTATCGTTAGTATCGTCCATAGCTACCAACTCGTTGCCGGTAGGGCTGCATACCTTCCAAATCCGTTTTCAGGAAGCTACAGGTGCGTGGAGTTCAACTACCACGCAGTTTTTTGTAAAACAACCTGATGTTGCAAGTAAGGAAGCCAAAGTGGTGAAATATGAATATTGGTTTGATACCGATTACAGCAAAAAAACCGGACAATCCGTATCGTCTCAAAAAGATTTATCGTTAGTATCGTCAATAGCTACCAATTCGTTGCCGGTAGGGCTGCATACTTTCCAAATTCGTTTTCAGGAAGCTACGGGTGCATGGAGTGCTACAACTACTCAATTCTTTGTAAAGCCAAATCTTGCCAACATGGGCGATAATAAAATATCTGCTTATGAATATTGGTATAATGATTCTATTAGTAACCGTAAGCATGTTACAGTTAATCCAGTTAACCCACTGGAATTAAAGCAAATTCTTCTACCTGTTAATAGTTTAAACAACCGTATAACACCTGCTAATATTTTATCAGTCAAAGATGAAAACGGAAATTACCAGTATGCAACAAAGAACACCTTGCATATTCGTTTCAAAGATACAAGAGGAGCATGGAGTTCAGTTAGCGATTCCACTTTTGCTGCTATTCTGAATGATGGTAACATTGATTTGAGTTCGTTTATTATCAATCCAGATGCCACAAACGGTAAAACAGGATGGACAACTAGCGGTACTATAACTAATCAAAGTACTGGACATTGGACAGGTACCACTAACCCCTATTTTTATTTTGGGAATACAGGATCGAGTTGGACTGCTTCTATGACACAAACTATAAGTGGACTTCCAGCAGGTACTTACACATTGAGTGCAGCCGGTCGCGCAGCAATAGATACAAAAATGACAATGACTGTTGCAGGAGTATCAGTTGATTTTCCTTCGAATGGTGCAGTTGGTGGAGAAATATGGGAAGATGCTTTAACTGGAACTGCTGAAAAAAATTGTAACAATGGAACTGGATTCGGTTGGAGTAGGCGCGGTATTACTTTTACCACCGATGGAAGTCCGGTTGTAATTCTGGTTAACGGAACAACAACCAAGACTAATCAATGGTGCAATACTGACAACTTTACGTTGACTGTAAATAATAGTGCTTCATTAGATGTTTCTTTGCCTGAAATAGTTAATGCAGCCAATTTTAAAGGGAATAAACTACAATTGATTAATAAAGCAACAGGAGCAAAAATATCGCTAACAACTTCGGGCAAACAAACCTATACTTTTAATGGATTGTTACCCTTCAATGTTTACAAGGTAGAATTATTAACTACTAAAGGTGCTCTAATGGCAGATATTGACAGTATCCGATTAAGTAGAGGAATTAATTCGGTTAAATTCACCGAAATTAAAAACAGTGTCTCCGTTAAAATTCAGGTGATTACTCCATCGAAGATAGATGTCACTAAAGATGTTACTATACAGTGGTACAATGCAAACAACCAATATCTGGCACAAGACGATAGCTTGCCCGATATGACATCCGGCACAGCGATTTATTATACCGTGACCTTGAATAAGACCTTGGGTTCTCAGTTTATAGAACCTGATAAGCAAGCTTATACCGTTACAACCGGAAGCAATAACCTTGTTTGTACTTTACAGCCAATAGATTCAGTGACCATTTCCGGGATTGTGAAAGATGAGAATAAATGGGTAATGTCCGGAGCCTCGGTAGCTGTTTCGCAGTTGCTCAATGGTAAGTGTGCTAAAAGCTTCACTGCTCAAACCGATAAGAATGGTAAATACTCTCTGGCTGTTTACAATGACAGCAGCATGGTAACTATTTCTTCGCAAGGGTATATCAGTGATTCCCGTACTTACTCTAACTTCAAGGATTCTACTAATTTAGGTACGACTATCCTGAAACCGATAACAGGGGTTACAGTGGCAACTAATTTTACCTATACGCCCAGTGTGGCTGAAGGAGAAACTGCTACAACCGAAAGCTATTATTCCAACTATCAGAATGTGGCTTACCAACTGTACAACGTAACGAAGAATAAAGCTATCGGTGAGGTTTATGTGCAATATCCAAATCTGATTATTCAGGATAAAACGGATGTCGGCGATCAAATCCGGATTACGGCAACCAGCCGTGTAAGTGAATTTAGTCCGACACAATGTATTATAAAAGTGGATAAGAGTTTTAAAGATACTGCTAATTTTGAATTAAAAGAATTGGGAGCAATTAAAGCAATTTATTCCACTAGTCCTAATTACTACAATGCAGGGTTGCTATATAATAACACTGGACAATTAGTTGGGAAAGGGGTATATTATAACTCATCACTCACATTTTTCAATTTGATAGAAGGTGAATATACACTAATATCTTTGGCAAACAATACAGTCTTTAATTCAACTCTAAATTTATCGGAGCTTACTACGGCAGGTTTAGTACAAGATACGGATTATGCATTGAGCAAGATAGTTGTGAGTAATGGAATCATATCAGTTGATAGTATTCCTGTTATCCCTCTATTTGACGAAAGTAAGTTTTATTATACAGGAGATAATATCTCATTCACAGTCAATAAACCTTCAGTTGTAGCAGGTAATTATGTTACTCTCCGGGCAAAACTCGACTTCAAAAATGAATATGCAGGAAAAGTAAGTAACATAACCCTTATTGCTGTCATTCCGGATAGTTGTTCGTTTATTGAAAATTCTGTTATGGTGGGTTCTTCAATTGCAGCCTATGTTCGTGAAGGAAATCAAATTACAATTCCTTTAACAGGAAATTATACTGATCAGATCCGATTCTGTATTGCTCCTTCTATTGGAGGAAATTATACTCCTAACGCTTTTGTAAGGTTTGAATTTGATAATAAAACACTTACACAACCCATTGGATCAGTAAACTTTACAGCCAAAGACATGAGTATTACTGTTCCTAATCAAACTGCTAAAAAGAAAATTCCTGTAAGCGGAACAGCACCGGCGTATTCTACTGTTAGCATTTATGATGGCGCAACACTAATTGGTCAAACGACCTCATTAGCTAACGGAACATGGATGACTTCATGTGAATTGTTTGAAGCTTATAATCTGACAACACATCCAATAAGTGCGAAAATTCAAACTCCAAACGATATTACTATACAGACTGCAACAGAAGAAGTTGAGTATAATGTCTCCATGATTGAAGTTAAGACTGTAACAATGATTAATACTGCTCATGGTACAGGTTCACTTGCTTTGCAGGACTACAACACTGTATTCGATTTCCAGCATCCAAGTGCTACAATGCCTCCTTATTGGTATTGGCCAAGTTATCCTGACTTTACATTTAAAATTGACTTTACTAATAACGATACTGCTTATGTGTCAAACGTAAATCTATATGTAAAAACTTCAGCTAATGAAATTATACCTATTAAGGCAACTTATGACAAAGTGAAGGATATTTGGGTGGCTACACGGAAATTCAATTCAACTAGTTTGCCTGTGAATCTCAGTGTAGATTATATGGCTAATTCTGGAGTGTTGGTTGATAAAGACTATTTAGATAAAACATATTCTTTATTTCCAAATATAAAATCTGAATATGCTTATCAAAAAACTTTCATTGATTCAATATCTGCACAAATTAATATGGAGATGGAAAAAAAATCTCCTAATTATGAACTTGTACAAAATTTACGAAATGTATTAAATTCATATTTTGGAGGTAATGTTTCTACAAACAATAAAATAGATCCTGATTTAGAATTATATTTAAATTCTTTAAGTGAAAGTGAACTTACTACATATTTGCAGTCTCATTTGATAAAAACTGACTCAATTCTTGCTGAAGCAGATAGTTTGAAGCTAAATAAAATTGTTGATGGATCTATATATAATACGACTAAATTAATTTATAATGACAATCCATTAATTTTCCAAGTTACTACTTGCGATGGATATAATGAGTCTGAATTAATTAATAAGGGTTTTGATATTCATAAAACAACAGATGGTCATTTTATTTATTCAAAATCAACTGAAAATGAATCTGTATATATTGATTTTCAACAAAATATTTGTATCGTTTCAAAAATTGATAGTTTAGTCAATCCTAAAATTTTGAAAAAGAATAAAGCAATTTCAAATACTACTTGGAAGGAACAAATTCAGGAATATATAAATAATATCACTCTCAAATTAACAGAATTTAATCAACAGAAAAAGCAGATTGAGAGCAATCTTCTCACGATATTGAATAATTTTGATGGAACTTACAAAGAATTGATTGATAATGAAAAGAAACTTCTAAATAATTTAAATATCGTAAAGAACAGTCCGAGCCTTAAAATGAATTTTTCAACTTATGAGCAGACTCTCAAATCATATAATGACGAATTAAATAAAATAGCAATAAAAAAATCTGCTTTAGAAGCTGCCAATAAGACCGTTGCTGGTATTTTAGCTAAAGTAAGTGCACTTTACGAAATTCTTGATAATGGACAGGCTGCAGTAAACACATTGAATAATTATATTAATTTGTACAGCTTAGTTCCTGACAATTGCACTGTACAACATGAAAAAGCACAATCACTTAAACTAAGAATTGCAGCAACAGGGAGTACATTTGCATTATACTATTTAAACAAAACATTTGCAAGTGGTCGTGACTTAGCTTTAGCTTTAAGTGGTACAATAGCATTAGTACCTTCTGGAGGCACATCATCATCACTAATTTTGACAGCTATTGGGGATATCTTAGCTAATTTAGTAGTCTCAAAAATAATGATTAAGACAGATGTATTTGCACGTCAAACATTTGAAAATGAGAAAAACCAAATAACAGCTATCAAATGTGGAGGAGGCGGTGATGATGATGGCGGTGATGGCGGTGGCTCTGGTTCTGGTAGCGGTTCTGGTAGTGGTTCAGGAAGTGGATCAGGTAGCGGTGGTGGAACGGGAACTGGCGTTGGAGCAGGTTCAGGTGGTGGTTCTGGTAGTGGTGGTTCTGGTAGTGGTGGTTCTGGTAGTGGCGGTTCTGGTAGTGGCGGTTCTGGTAGTGGCGGTTCTGGCACTGGAGGCTCAGGTAGTGGTTCTGGTAGCGGAGGAAATGGTGGTGGCACTAGTGGAAACTCCGGTTCAGGTAGCACATCAGGAATCTTAGATCCATCCGGCTATGTATATGAAGCTGTATCAAGTAACAGGTTAGAAGGAGTTACAGCTACAATCTTTTGTAAAACAAAAGAAGAAGACATGTATGGTGATATACACGATGTAATCACGAAGTGGGATGCTGAACCATATCTGCAAATCAATCCTCAAATAACAGATGCCAGTGGTATTTATGCATGGGATGTGCCGACTGGGTTATGGCAAGTAAAGTATGAAAAAGCAGGTTATGAGACAATTTATAGTGACTGGTTGCCTGTTCCTCCTCCACAGTTAGATATAAACGTAGGCATGAAACATTTGATTCCGCCTACAGTTAAGAAAATGCGTGGATATGAGGAAGGAATAAATATTCATTTTGATAAGTATATGAAACTTGCCTCAATGACTGCAAATCATATTTCAGCTACCCATAATGGAGTAAGTGTCTCTGGTACTGTCCGGTTATTGAATCAAGAAGATGGCTATGCGGCAGATACAGCTAAATATGTTTCTAAAGTTCGATTTATTCCAGATCAGGCTTTTACGGTTGGTGATAAAATTGCAGTAACAGTGAAGTCTACCGTTGAAAGTTACGCTGGTATGAAAATGGCAAGTGATTATACACAAATTGTTGATATTGAAAAAGAAGTCAAAGCAATCAATTCTGATTCTTTGACAGAAATGAAGATTCATGGTAACAGAACAATAACTGTAAGTGTATTTCCGGCTGTTGCTGCAAAAGGTAAAGTCATAATGGCCAGATCAGCATCATCTTCTATCGCATCATTGACAAGCACACAGGAAGTACTTGACGACAATGGTAAAGCAACATTTAATGTGAATGGTGATTTACCTGGTGGTACAACTATTCAGTTTACTTTGAATGATATTGATGATTTATATGCAGTTACGGATGTCAAGATTTCACTTGTTACCCAAGTGTATGCACCAAAAGCATCAATCATTTCTGGTGCTACAGTTCCTAAAGACACAATGCTTACATTGTATACTTCAACTTCAGGTGCAACAATATACTATACAACAGATGGAACATTACCTTCCGATGTAAATGGCACTCGTTTAATATATAATGCCCCTATCAAAATTGGTAATAACATAACAATAAGGGCAATAGCGATTAAAGCTGGTTTTGATAATAGTATTGTTACTCAATTTTCATATATCATATCAGAAGCGCAAAGTGTCAAAGATGTGAAATCTATAATGAGTCAGTTGAAGGTATATCCAAATCCGGCTAGCATTAATCAGAAGATTATATTGGAAATAAATGCACCCGAAGTGGAACTTCAACGAGCTCAATTATCGGTTTTATCCATTGATGGTAGAATTGTTTCACAAAACAACAATGTTCGACAAAAAATGATATTGAATGGATTATATAAGGGTTGTTTCATCGTTCAAGTACGGTTAAATAATGGAAAGCTTTTTAGAAGTAAATTAGTAATCAACTAAAAACTTCAAAGAAATAATCGCCCAAAAAGCAAAAAAAGCCACAGCAAGTTACAGTATATTTTCAAAGGTCTTGCAGTGGCTTTTATAGCTTTTTGATAATAGGCAGAGCGGTCACAGTACATTGGTTTTAGCTTTTCGGCTAAGAAAAAAAGAAGCCGATAAAACTAAAACCAATGCACTGTAAGTTTATTATGACGTGTGTGAGTTCGTTTACACATTAAAAAAAATGGATATTTAATTTCTTGCATTTCCGAAATACCGAAAATTAAAAGTAAAAAACTTCAAAAACATAAATCAAAACCAAATATTTGAATGTTTTACGTAAATATATCAATTATATTTATTGTAATATGAAATTAAATGCGTTATTTTGCAGAATAAATTCAAATACAACAATATGATACTGAATATTTCAATAAAGAACTATCGTTCTTTTAAAGAGGAAGCAACTTTTTCATTAGTAGCTGAATCATCAAAAAGTAAAGAACAAAATGTTTTTGTACAAGCGTTATCTAAAGGCGAGGGTGAATTACGGTTACTAAACACCGCCATACTTTATGGTGCAAATGCGTCAGGTAAATCAAACCTATTAAAAGCAGTATTTGAGATTACTCGATTTATAGGTAAAGCTAAACCTAAAGCAGGTGAAGAAATTCCTGTTTATGATCCTTTTGTTTTTGCAGTTGAAACCAAGGAACAGCCCGTTGAATTCGTAATTGAATTTGTAGGAAAAGACAATATAAAATACAAATATCAATTGAATTTTGACCGAAATAATGTTTTAAAAGAAGAATTAATCTACTGGCCAAAAGGTAAACCTGCAATTTTATTCACACGTTCTATTTCAGAGGATAAACAATCATTAAAGCACATTGGTCAATTAGGTTCATCCTCTAAAAGTAAAGAGATAGATGTATTTCATAATCAAGCATTATTATCTAAGTTCGGTGAAGATATTCCACACGAAATAATTAGTGAGGCTTATATTTACATATCGAAAATAGAGGTTATTAACGCTTGTAATTCTCGTAAATTATCATTTTTATCAAATGAAATAATACAAAAAATGTCTGAGGATACAACTTTATTGCAAAGAATGAATGAATTACTTCGCTTTGTTGATACTGGACTTAATGGAATTAATATAAAGGAAATAAATGGCGATGAATTTAGCTTTCCTAAAGACATTCCGGAGACTATAAAAAATAAGATTTTACGTGAAAACAAGTATTTTATGAGTGCCAATCATTCATTGTACGACAATGCTAAGTTGGTAAAAGAAGATGAATCATTAGCTTTTGAAGAAGAATCAAGAGGAACAATTACAATTTTCGCATTAGGTGGAAGGTTATTACAAGCTATTGAAAATGGTGAAGTTATATTTGTAGATGAACTTGAAACACATTTACACCCCTATTTGTCAAAGTTATTGGTAAGTCTTTTCCAAAACCCACGAATAAACAAAAAAAACGCTCAACTCATTTTCACAACTCACGATGTTACTTTGCTTGACAAAACTCAATTTAGAAAAGATCAGGTTTGGTTCACAGAAAAAGATATTTACGGAGCAACAAATCTTTATTCATTACAGGACTTTAGCGATGTTAGAGAAGACACGCCTTTTGATAAATGGTATTTAGCGGGTAAATTTGGAGGTATTCCCAATATTAAATCTCTTGAATCCCTTTTTATCTGATGGCAAAAAAGTCAAAGTACTCTATTTTAATAATCTGTGAAGGTGAAAATACAGAACCGCTTTTTTTCGGAGCAATACGTGACGAGATAAAAAATGGGACTTATGAAATAGGTGATGTTGAAATCACCATCAGACCTGAGCCGAATGTTGAGGAAACGGAGGATGAATCGTCATCACCGCACAAACCAGCTCGAAAAAAGTTACAACTGAGGAGTGCTACTATTGGCATCGAACCAATTGTTATTAAAGGCATACCACCTTTAAAATGGGTCAAAGAAGGACAGACAGAATT
>JAIFKQ010000070.1 GCA_020049515.1 Paludibacter sp.
GGGGGTTAGGGGCTTTAAACGAATGAAACAAGAGATACTTTTCAGCATGAAATCGCCTTACCGCGATGAATTTAAAATACAGGGTTTTCGATTTGGTGAGGGCGAAAAATCGGTGGCAATAGTAGGTGCTATGCGTGGCGATGAAGTGCAACAGCAGTTTACATGTTCTCAAGTGGTGAAAAATTTGATGGAGCTAGAAGAGGCTGGAATGATAATGCCTGGACACGAAATTTTGGTCATTCCTTCGGCCAATCATTTTTCCATGAATATCAACAAACGATTTTGGGCAATGGACAATACGGATGTCAACCGTATGTTTCCAGGCTACGAAAAAGGAGAAACAACTCAGCGCATTGCTTCAGCGGTTTTTGGAAGTGTAAAAGGCTACAAATACGGAATACAACTAGCAAGTTTTTACGTTCCTGGTGAGTTTATTCCACACGTACGAATGCTTAATACTGGTTTTCAGGATCATGTGCTTGCTCAAAAGTTTGGGCTACCTTATGTATTTGTGCGCGAGCCTAAACCCTACGATACCACATTGCTGAACTATAATTGGCAGGTTTTTGACACGCAAGCTTTTTCTGTTTATGCCGGCGACACCAACATTATTAATAAAAATTCGGCCAAAATTGCGTGGACTTCCATTCTTCGATTTATGCACAAAATGAATATTATCAAACATCAGAGCCACGATGGATATAATTCGAGCATAATTTCCGATGTTGATTTGATATCTGTTATTTCCGACAAACCGGGCATTCTTTACAGTCAAAAAGATGCGTGGGACGAAGTGAAAAAAGGTGATGTATTAGCCAAAATTCTTGACCCTTTTACAGGAAAAGTACTGAGCGAAATTATTGCCCCCGCAACTGGCACTATCTTTTTTGCACACCAGAAACCACTTATTCACCAACATACCGTGTTATTTAAAATAATTCAATTTTAAAAATATAGAGTTTGTTTAAGTTCCAACATAACCGTGCTATAACATATATTTGTTGAGAAGTTTTAAGATGGTTCTAATTAACGGTACTTATAAAAAGCAATTTAGTGGATATGTCAAAGAACAAGCATAATTTGCAACTCTTTGACATATCCATTCTTTCAGTGATAGTAAAAAGTAATTTTATTATAATCAAAAAAAAAGACACTAAGAATTCTGTTTCTGTGACGGTCCTTTTCATTCAATTCACCCTGTACAATCTCCACCCTCTTTATTATTATCGCAACAAAATGATGCTATTGATGTGTTTTTTTGTCAAATTCTATTGTATATAAATCTCGACAGAAAATAAACAATTATTCAAACAATTTTATCAAGACTTGGTTGTTAACGGAGCACAGAAAATCAATTCAAAACAATATCTATTATAATTACGGGGTACTACTTAAGGTTAATTATGTAATCAAGCGTAATTTCATCATATTATAAATATCATAAAATCAATATGTTGACTTTTATTGAAGCATAAAAATAAAAATATAACATTAAACTTGCACTAATTCAGAAAAAAGTAGTACTTTTGCAGTCACAAATATCGCGGAGTGGAGCAGTGGTAGCTCGTTGGGCTCATAACCCAAAGGTCGTTCGATTGAAACAGCCTATTTTTCTTTAGTTTATAGCTTATTAGCCTCGCTGAAATTCTTTTTTTTATGTTTATAATAAAAAAAACGCTATATTTGCACCTCGTAAAAAAAAACGAAATAATTAATGTCTTATTTTAAATAAAAATTTTCCATGCAAAACAAAGGACTTGTCAGACTTTTTGCAATAGCACTAACATTAGTCTGCTTATTTTACCTTTCATTCAGCTTTGTTACAGGCAATTACGCAAAAAAAGCCGCAGAGTACGCCAATGGTGACAAATTAAAGGAGTTTAATTACCTTGATTCTATCGCAAGCGAAAAGGTTTGGCTAGGTTACACTCTTAAAGAGTGTCGCGAAAAAGAAATCAACCTCGGCCTCGATTTAAAAGGCGGAATGAACGTAACATTAGAAGTATCGGTTCCCGATATTATCCGTTCGTTATCAGATTTCAACACCAACCCTACCTTTGTTCAGGCATTGGATAGCGCTTCTAAGCTTCAATTCACAAACAGTCAAGTACCATATTTGGATTTGTTTGTTAAAACCTACAAAAGCATTGATCCCAATGCTCAGTTAGCTACCATTTTCAGTACATTTGAGTTGAAAGATAAAATTTCGCTCACTACATCTAATGAAGATGTAGTTAAAGTGTTGAAAGAAGAAATTGATGGTGCTATCAACAACTCGTTCAATGTATTACGTACGCGTATCGACCGTTTTGGAGTGGTACAACCTAACATTCAGAAACTTGAAAGTACTGGTCGTATCCTCATTGAACTACCTGGTATCAAAGAGCCAGAACGTGTTCGTAAATTGTTGCAAGGTTCGGCAAACTTAGAATTTTGGGAAACTTATGAGGTAAGCGAAATTTTCAACAATATAGTAGAAGCTAACAAAGTAATTTATGCTTTGCAATCTGCTGTTGGTGCAGCACCTGCAGCTGCGGTTGTAGATTCTACTGTTGCTCAACCTGCTGATAAAGCACCTGTTGCTGCTGTAAAAGCGGTTAGTAAGCTTGATAGTATCAAAGCATCACTCGGAAAGAAAGGCGAATCGAAAACAGATTCTACGAAAATGATGGAGCAAAACCGCAAGGAAAATCCATTGTTTGCTTTGCTACAAGTTGACAATCGTGGCCGTGGACCCGTGGTAGGTATGGCTCAAAGCAAGGATACTGCTAAAATCAATGCTTATTTTGCAACTAAACAAGTAAAAGAAATTTTGCCTCGTGATTTAGGTTTACGTTGGACAGTAAAAGCCTTGGACGAAAAAGGTGAAATTTTCCAATTGATAGCCATCAAAATTACAAATCGCGATGGACGTGCGCCACTAAGTGGTGATGTAATTACGGATGCGCGTGCAGACTTCAGTCAAACTTCGGCTTATGCAAATGTAAGCATGACTATGAATGCAGAAGGTGCTAAAACCTGGGCGCGTATGACTAAAGACAATATTGGTAAATCTATTGCAATAGCTTTGGACGGATATATTTATTCATTCCCAACTGTAAACACAGTTATTGAAGGTGGAAGTTCTCAAATTACGGGTAACTTTACTGTAGAGGAAGCCAAGGATTTAGCCAACACTTTGAAATCGGGTAAAATGCCTGCTCCGGCACGTATTGTACAAGAAGATGTGGTTGGTCCTTCGTTGGGACAAGAGGCTATCAATAATGGTTTAATTTCATTTGTTATTGCTTTTCTTTTGGTATTGGCTTACATGATTTTATATTACGGATTTATTCCAGGTGCCATTGCCGACGTAGCTCTTTTTGCCAACGTATTTTTCCTAATGGGTATATTAGCCTCGTTTGGTTCTGTTCTTACTTTGCCGGGTATAGCGGGTATTGTGCTTACCATGGGTATGGCGGTGGATGCAAACGTACTTATTTATGAGCGTATTCGTGAAGAAATGCGACATGGTAAAAACATGAAATCGGCTATCAGTGAAGGTTTCAAACATGCGCTTACGGCTATTATCGATTCTAACATTACTACTTTGTTAACAGGACTTGTATTGGTTATTTTTGGTCAAGGTCCAATCAAAGGCTTTGGAGTAACATTGAGTTTTGGTATCTTAACTACCTTTATCACTGCTGTGTTCCTTACACGTTATATGATAGAGTCGTATGCAGCACGCGAAAATGCTAAGGAATTACCTTTCCATACCAAAATATCAGAACATTTCCTACAAAACACCAAAATCGATTTCATGAAAATCCGTAAAAAGATGTACATTTTATCGGCCGTGTTGTTTATTATAAGTTTTATTTCATTTGGTGTACGTGGATTTAGTTTGGGTATTGACTTTACTGGTGGCCGTAATTATGTGGTAAATTTTGACAAACCCGTAAACACGTCAGAGGTAAAAACCCTATTGAAAGATGCATTTGATGGTGATGTCCCTCAGGTAATTGAAATTGGAAACGCTAATCAAGTACGTATTTCTACAAAATATAAGATTACTGAAAACGGACCTACAATTGATGACGAGATTGAAGCCAAGCTTTACAGCAACTTGAAACCAATGTTGAATAGTAATGTAACAGAAGCGAAAGTAGGACCTACAGTGGCAGACGATATTAAAACTTCAGCTGTATGGGCTATCTTATTTGCAATTTTTGGAATTGGATTGTATATATTGATTCGTTTCCGCGAGTGGGGATATACTTTGGGAGCAATCATTTCATTGGCTCACGATGTGGTTATTACAATGGGTGTTTTCTCAATATTCTATGAAATTGCGCCATTCTCTATGGAGATTGACCAATCATTTATTGCGGCTATTCTTACTGTACTTGGATATTCTATAAATGACACGGTAATTAACTACGATAGAATACGTGAAAATGTAGGTTTGTATCCAAAGCGCGACAGGGTTACTATTATCAACGATTCGGTAAATCAAATGTTAGGACGTACATTTAGTACAACATTTACGGTGATTATCACGCTTATAGCCATGTTTACATTTGGTGGCGATTCTATTCGTGGATTTATATTTGCCATGTTGTTCGGTATATTTATCGGAGTGTACTCTTCAGTATTTATTGCATCTCCTGTTACTGTGGAAATGGATAAATTGGTAAAAATACGTAGAAAGAAAAAAGAAGACTTGGCATCATTGAAAAAATAAAAAGACTGTGTTCTTATAAACCTAAAAAGCCTTGCTGAATAACTCAGCAAGGCTTTTCTGTTTTTATCGTAAATACACCCAATATTGCTGTTTAATTTCATCCTGTCAATAAGATGTTGGTTTATTTTGCATTAATTGTTGAAGCTATTTTCAAGCATGCGCCTTGTATTGTAAATTGCTGACTATTAATGTCTTAATAGGGTAGTAATTGAGTTATCACTTTAGCCTTTGAATTGCAGTAATTACGTAACCATTTTACAATGCTTCATTGTAAATTGCTGCGTGTATTCTGCCACCACGATCTAAATATGCTAAGAAGTGCATTAGGCTAATGATTCCCTTTTACAAGCCGTAGAAAGGCTTGAGAAGTATCTTATTTTGGTAGTGGGTTAAATTCACCACAGGTTTTAAAATCCTATTCTGAAAAAAAACAATTTTAAAAATACAAAGAGAACAAGAATTATGAATGTGAGGAGAGAAAAGGATGTATATTTCTGTATAACAATACTTTAGTTTGTTTTTAAATTGCCAAAAGCAAATTTGTAAATTAAATGTCTCGTGGGGTTGACTTACTCATTTTTTTTTGAAGTAACCCTATCAAAATACTGAGTGATTTTGAAGTATTTTTTTAAAACAATATGCAAGGGGTGAAGACTGCCAAAAATCCCACCAAATAGCCTGCATAAGTCTGCCCAGGAGTGTGAGCTCTAACACCAATACGCGAAATGGCAACCAAAGCTGAAATTGAAAGCATAATAATAAAAAACCACAATGGGTTAATTCCTATACGAAAGCAAACCCCAAATACGGCACCTGTAAGCCCACCTATTCCAGCAAGATGTGCGCTAATTTTCCATTTTAGATTGATAAATACTATGATGAATATGGATATTGCAGAGCCAACTCCCATAGCCACAATAAAAGGAGGAAATTGCATGGTGCGCCACATAAATAGTGCCCAAAAGATATAAGCCATAAACGAAAACAGGTAAGGCATGGTTCGTTCTTCGCGTTTGCTAATAAATAAGTCATGTACTTCTCCTCTTCGAATCATCAACCAAATAGGAACTGCGGGAAGAATGCAAGTAAATACTACCGTACCAACTATGGCTACTATGCGCCAAAGTGTTGGTAGTGAGATAAATATGTCCATATTCATCAACAGCAACATACCAAAAGTAGGCATGAAGAGCGGCTGAAATACAAATGATATTATTTTATAAAATGTCTTCATTTTTTTTTATGTCTAAATGTCTAAATGTCAAATGCTATATGTCAATTTAGACTTTTGTTATTGCAAATCATTTTATCAACTGAAAACAGTCAACTAAATTAAACCTCTTTACGCATTCTGGCAACAGGGATATTTAACTGTTCTCGGTATTTAGCAATTGTTCTGCGGGCAATAATATATCCTTTTGTTTTGAGTTCTGCCACCAAAGCTTCGTCGGTAATGGGCTTTTGTTTGTCTTCATTATTAACGCATTCAGTCAGAATTTGTTTAATTTCGCGTGTCGAAACCTCTTCGCCCGAGTCGTTGGTCATCGATTCTGAAAAGAAGTATTTTACAGGAAAAACGCCAAATTCTGTTTGAATATATTTACTGTTGCTCACCCTAGATATTGTAGAAATATCGTAGCCTGTAATATCGGCTATATCTTTCAATATCATTGGTTTTAGGTAAGTATCATCGCCCTCAATAAAAAAGGCTTTTTGAAAATTAACGATGCATACCATGGTGGTCAATAAGGTATTTTGTCGCTGTTTGATGGCATCGATAAACCATCGGGCCGAGTCAATTTTTTGTTTCACAAACATCACTGCGTCCTTCATTTCCCGGCTTTGGTTTTGCTTATTACCTGCAAAATCCTGAAACATTTCGTTGTAGGTGGTGTTGACTCGCAGCTCGGGTATATTGCTGTTATTGAGGTGTACAGTAAGATTATTTTCATCGTTTTCCAGAATAAAATCTGGTACGATGGTGGACATAGATTTTTCCAAAATGTTGCCTCCCCAGGCATTTCCTGGCTTTGGATTGAGATGGATAATTTCGTTCAATACTTTTTTAAGCATCTCATCATCCATATCTAAACTTCGCAGAATTTTTTCGTAGTGTTTTTTTGAGAAATCATCAAAATACTCATTTATTAGCCTTCTAGCCAATAAAACGGTAAGGGTTGGCTCTTTGCGTTCGAGTTGTAGTTTTAACGATTCTTGCAGATTGATAGCTCCTACTCCAGCTGGGTCTAACAGTTGTACCAATTTGATGATTCTCAGCATTTCTTCATCGGTAGTTTGTACACCGGCCTGAAATACAATATCGTCCACCATGGCTTCGGGCATCCTTCTCAAATATCCTTCATCGTCCACATTACCAATTACATACTCGGTCAATAGCCTGTCTTTTTCGTTCAAATATAACAGTGCTACCTGATCTATTAGATACTCGTGAAAAGTCATGCCTACCGAAAATGGAATTTCTTCGTGCTTATCGTCTTTGGATGAATTATTCGCTTTCAGTTTGTAATCGGGTATATCGTCATCGGCCATATATTCCTCAAAATTCACATCCTCGTTATTGCCACCATCATCTAAGCTATAATCGTCGTCCGATTCATCATTTTCCTTATCCATTTCTTCACCCTCTTCTAGTGCAGGGTTTTCTTCCAATTCTTGACGGATGCGTTCCTCTAGCTCCAAAGTTGGTACTTCGAGCATTTTAATCACCTGAATTTGTGCAGGTGACAGTTTTTGTTGTAGTTTTTGCTGTAATTGTTGCTTTAACATATATAACTATTGCGCAGTAAATCTCCGTTTTTAATTTCCACAAGTGACCACAAAGATAGGAATTTTCTGAAAAATAGCTGCCATCTCTATTTTATTATAATCTGTGACCATTCTATTTCTGTT